>NZ_VPEC01000012.1:0-82132 GCF_013417355.1 Acinetobacter sp. YH12255 | reverse complement strand
GAAATTCATGCACGTGTAGCAGTCCTCAACAGATTTACGGAATTAGGTCGACCACTTACCCAAGTTACGCCTTAAATTTGGCTCAATTAGGGGCGCTTTGCATTTCAAATCTTTGTGCAACAAAGCCAGTGTGATATAAAAAATGGAAACTTAGAAAATAGAAAGGAGAGAGAAATGTCAAAGATTATTGATATAAAGGTGAAAGACCAATTTAGCAAGGTCATTGAGGTGAAAGCTTTATTACGTTCATTTGCAGAGCAACATCAGCATGATGCAATTGATCTGGTAAAAAAAATTGAACATATTGTAGTAGATGGCGAAACTATTTTACCGAGTATTGAACTGTTATTTGAAAGTCAAAAGTCTTCAAATATTTATAAAGTCGTAGAATAACTGGATCAATACGTTATACAAAGGTGAAAAAATTGAGTCCATCTATCCGATATTACAGGTTTAGCCATTAAAAACTCACCTTCCTGGTGAGTTTTTAATGAATGCAGAAAAGCAAAATTTATCCCCTATTAATAAAAAAGCCCACCGAGGTGAGCCAGAAATCAGATGTACTTAAGTTGTACATTCACATCATATTTTTCAAATTCTTGCAGAATCTGTTTTAAGGTTTGCTGAGCGGTGATATGTTCGGGGCTTAAAGAAATTTCCTGACGAGTATTACTGTCAAAACATTCAATGGCTTGAATCAGCCAATAGTATTCGATAGGGCTTTTTTGAATCACTACACGTCGCGGTTGTAAACTGTCACTGAGCTGGCGGGGCAGTACATAGGTAATTGCCAGTTGCACAAGTTCCAGTTCTTCAGCCGGACTTAAAAAGGTAATGACCCAATTGCCCACCTTGCTCAGTTGCATGGGGTTATCAAACGCATCGAATTCTAAATAATGTGGCATATAGCAACCAAGCGGATTTTAATGATCACTATATGGCGAGATTTTCAGGTTTTTTCTATCCCGCTTAAGTCTGATATTTCAGGATTTAAATTTAGAGATAATATAAATATAGTGTAAAATCAATTGTCTATATTTGAAATCTAAATCTGCTTGATTGCTAAAGTCACTCATTTAAGAGTTTAAAAGACTAAGACATGCTTATTCATGAGCTTGATTTTGCTGTAATTGTGCCAAAGAAAAATTGATCTGTTTTAGAATGTAATTCAATTCTTGCGGAGGAAGTCGGCTTTCCTGCAATGAGGTGATCCACTGTATTTGGCACATTTTTAAACTGCGCACATCCTGTACCTGTAAAATATGCTGAATTTGCTGTTTGGCCATCAAGCCACAATATTTTTGTAAGCTTTCCATCATCAGATATTTGAGGTCTTCAAAAGATAAAGCTTGCGGTTCAGGTAGATGAGGTTGATTGTCTGGATTTGTTTCAATAGATGAATTTTCTTTCAGCTCTTCGATAGGAACTAGGAGGTTTTTGCGGTTCTCGGTTACACAAGGGACGGGCAGAGGTGAATTTAAGGGACGGTAAATCTCGGAATGCGCCAAATTGATTTTGGTATCGACTTCTATGCCGGTCTGATGTGGACTGTTTGATATTATGCTAGTGTGAGCCGGAACAATTAAATCCATTTCACAAAGTTGCTCTAAAAGCTCGGCGGGAGCTAGTTGCTGCTTTAATCTCTCATGTAACAGATCAAAATCTTTGCTGCCGATTAGCACCAATAAGCGGCGTTGGCGTGCGGTCAAGGGGATAGAGCGATTCTGTAGCACCTCGACCCCACGTGGAGTTTTATAAAAATGCATCATAGCTGAATGAGTTGTTCACTAAATTCAGCTAGAGCATAGTCTGGGATAATTACAATAATATGAAGAATATATTAAAAAACAGATACTTGTTTTAAGGGGTTTAAAGCGTACTAATCGCGGTATTTTCGAGAGCCTTGCGCAAATAAGGATCCAGTTCATCTTGGCGCAATAGCCATTGCACATAGTCGGCAGGAAGCTCTGCAATTGCGCTACCGCGATGTTTACCAAAGTTAATTGTGCGTGGAATTCGGGCATCTTCAGAAGCATCGAACAGTTCCTGCATACTGTTGATTTTCAGGTGGTGTACGATATGCATCAGGATGTTGGCAGTTAAAATAATATCCATATCGGCACGATGCGCTTTACGGATCATTTCGCGCGCTCGTTCACTGCCTTTGGTAATCATATAAATCAGTGCAGAAATATTATGTGCTTCTGCATCGGGCCAGACCCGACGTGCTAAAGCCAGTGTACAAATCGCTTTAATTTTCGAGGTATCTACCCCACATTTTTCGACAGCACGAACGTCATAATCAATATTATGACCAATCATATAAATCGTTTCATCTGGCAGGCGAAAGGTACTGTAATGTGGCTGACCTTCCAGGTCAGACTCCAGAATATGATGCACCGCCATGGCGGCAAAAGAAATGGGTTCGTCACATGAATAGAGCTGATCAAACAGGCGGCTTTTATCCATACTGATTTTATGGTCTACAATTGCGACAGGCGCATAGGCAATTTCAATGGGTTGACCATTTAAAGTATGCGTTTCGGTATCAAGAATAATGGCCTGCATGCGTTGAGCACCATAAAAGAAGAGACAGACTCATATTAACGATAAATTGGGAAAAAGATTAGGCTGAATATTAAAAAATATACTTTTTAGCGCAAAGAATGCTGTCAATAAATCCAATCTTGCTGCAGGTTAAGGTTCAGAACTCTCATGCAGGAAAAGATTTAGCGGTACACCTGAAATGTTCTAGGGATTACCACGAAGTCGCTGCTCTAGGTTTATAGGGGATAAAAAGGTAAGCGGAACTTAGCTTGAATCTCATTTTAAAATGCTTGCAAAGCGCTCGAGAAAACCAGTCTTTTCACATTTCAAGCAAGACTAGATGGTGAAGGAATAAAAAATACTCAAAATTTTAAAAGTTAAAAACTTTAACGCCAATTCAATAATTTGATTTTACTTAAATTGGTCGTGATTTCTAAAGGCTAGAGCAATATTTATAAAAAACTGCAGAAAGTTCATGATCGAAAATGCAAAACTTCATGCTACAATACGCGCCAATCTTAGCACGGCTTAAAAGCCCTAAATCAATAGGACCTCGCTAATGTTTGCCAATATCTCTATTGCTGAATTTGATCCAGAATTAGCTCAAGCAATCTCGAATGAAGATGCTCGTCAAGAAGCTCATATTGAGCTAATCGCTTCTGAAAACTACTGCTCACCAGCAGTCATGGAAGCTCAAGGTTCAAAACTCACTAACAAATATGCGGAAGGCTACCCAGGTAAACGCTACTATGGCGGTTGCGAATACGTAGACGTGATCGAACAATTGGCGATTGACCGTGCTAAAGAACTCTTTGGTGCTGATTATGCTAACGTTCAGCCACATGCTGGTTCACAAGCAAACTCAGCGGTTTACTTAGCGCTTCTTAACCCTGGCGATACAGTTTTGGGTATGAGCCTTGCTCACGGTGGTCACTTGACTCACGGTGCAAAAGTAAGCTTCTCTGGTAAAACATATAACGCGATTCAATATGGTTTAAACCCAGAAACTGGCGAAATCGACTATGAAGAAGTTGAACGTTTAGCGGTGGAACACAAGCCACGTATGATCGTTGCAGGTTTCTCTGCATACAGCCAAATCGTAGACTGGCAGCGTTTCCGTGACATCGCGGACAAAGTGGGTGCTTACCTGTTTGTTGATATGGCGCACGTTGCAGGTCTGGTTGCTGCTGGCGTTTACCCAAGCCCAGTGCAAATTGCTGACGTAACAACGACCACGACTCACAAAACACTTCGTGGTCCACGTTCTGGTTTAATCCTTGCGAAAGCAAACGAAGAAATCGAGAAAAAATTACAGTCTGCTGTATTCCCGGGTAACCAAGGTGGTCCTTTGGTTCACGCGATTGCAGCGAAAGCGATCTGCTTTAAAGAAGCGATGGCGCCTGAATACAAAGAATATCAAAAACAAGTTGTGGTGAATGCAAAAGCCATGGCTGAAGTGCTAATCGCTCGTGGTTATGATATTGTGTCTGGCGGTACTGAGAACCACTTGTTCTTGTTGTCGTTAATCAAACAAGATATCACAGGTAAAGAAGCGGATGCCTGGTTAGGTGCTGCGCACATTACTGTGAACAAAAACTCTGTACCAAACGATCCACGTTCTCCGTTCGTGACTTCAGGTATCCGTATCGGCACACCTGCAGTAACAACCCGTGGTTTCGGTGAAGCTGAAGTACGTGACCTTGCGGGCTGGATTGCTGACATTCTGGATGCGAAAGGTGATGAAACGGTCATTAACGCGGTGAAAGCGAAGGTTGAAACTGTATGTGCTAAATTCCCAGTTTATGCATAATCGGTTTTAATCGGAAAGGAGCTCCCAACCGGGAGCTTTTTTTATAGCTGTTAAAATGACGAGAAAAAATCAGGATTTGGTTTAGCGCAATTCGAGTTAAACTATATCTATATCGCACCATGATTCAGGCCTAATATTTAATAGCTGATGTTGATAGGACAAGAAAATGAGTCATCAACAAAATCATATTGCGTTTTTCTGAATCTGGCTTAAAGTTTTTTATAGACCAATCTCATTTTTAAATATTTAAAAGAACTGATTTATTCATTGCCAGCTTTTTAGATCCACCCTGTACATTCTGCTTAGTACCTGAAAATTTTTATGCAAATTTCAGACGAGCTCAGGTGTTGGTGCAATAAGCGCTGTGAGTGAGATCATTTTCTTTAAATCTGAACATTGTATTTATAGGAATCATTCAAATATGGGCACAACCTGTATTTGGTGTTCCTGTTGGCTGTTGATTCATTAATTTTTTATTTAGGTATCTAACAAAGGTAATCAGGATGAATAAAACCACTATTATTTTATCTCAGCAGGATTTAGATCGTCTGGAAACCATGCTTGAGCATCAGACCAAGCTGAGCGAAACCATGATTCGTCTGGAAGATGAACTGGCACGTGCTGAAATAGTTGGCCCCGCGGAGATCGCAAGTAATATTGTCACCATGCATTCGCGTGTGTTACTGACTATTGCACCGTCTCCAGAGCCTGTGGAAGTCACACTGGTTTACCCACATGAGTTTAAAGGTGATAAAGGTCAGGTAAATGTGATTGCACCGATAGGCGCAGCCATTCTGGGCTTAGCCGAAGGTCAAACCATTGAATGGCCACAACCAGATGGCCACACCATGAAAGTGACCATTGAAAAAGTGCTTTATCAGCCAGAGAGTACCGGGGATTATCTCTGATATTGTCTTGAACGCATGCTCAAAAGCCATAGTAATATGGCTTTTTTCATCTATGATTTATGATTTATGATTTATGATTTATGATTTATGATTTATGATTTATGATTTATGATTTATGATTTATGATTTATGATTTATGATTTATGATTTATGATTGATGTTCAAGAGTTTCATCAGACTAAGCTAGCAGTACAGCAAAATTTATCAAACACATTTGCTTTCATTGCAAAAAATATAATTAAAATAAAGATAAAACATGGATTTAGTTAAAGTGATGTAACGAATTTCTGGATAAATATACACAACGTGGTCTGTTTTTTTGCTACATTCGAGGATATTCAAGATTTTTATTTAATCTCTCTAAAAGGATACAGTCTTCGTCATGTCGCGATTTGAAGCTTTACCCGCCTTGACTGACATGTCTTTTGATCGTGAAGAAATACTGGCGATCAAACGTAATGAACTTGTGCCTGTACTGAGCCATCAATATGGACTGAATCATTATGCGGATTCTCTGATTCAGGCACAATCGGTGTTATTAAATGGGGTCGATCCGCATTTGACCCAACAGCTGAGCCAGACCATTGAGCAATTGATTCAGGCTTTGGCAGAATCTAAAAAATATCTGAAAAAACGTAAATTTAATGCACTACAAAAATGGCTTGGGATCGATCTGGATTATGGTTCGAGTCAGGTTGAATATTATCAGCGACTGGACCGTTTACTCGATCAAGCAGATCACCTAAGTCGTAAGTTACAGATTGAAATCCAGAAATCTCAGGCCCGTTTTCAGCAGCTTTTGGGTCTACGTGAGCAGATGGCCAAGCATATTGTCGCGGCAGACGAGTTTTTATCAGAATATCCGCTGTTCATCAAAAACCAGCATCCACTGGATAATTTTTCTGAGCGGCTTTCCAAGAAAATCAATACACTGCGTACCTTGCAAAGCAGTAATGACATTGCCATTACCCAGATGCAGCTTTCACAGCAGCTGTCCTTTAGCTTATTAGACCGCTTTAAAGAAGCGCAACAGGTCTTGATTCCGGCTTGGCAATATCATGTCCAACAAAGCCAGAGCAAGCACTCGACAAGTGATCTGGAAAAACTTGATAATAGCCGTGAAAGTCTGATTAAAACGTTAAAAAAATCCCTCGAGAAACCCTCGAAAACATAACAATATAAGGTGAACCATGACCAAGTCTGATTTAGTAAATTTACCTGTTGAAAGCTCGAATGAACTGGTCGAACAAAAATTTCAGCAAATGGATCTGAAAGAACTGGGCTTGCAACCTGCTGACTTTCAGGAAGTACTGGCAGCACGTAAAGAATTGCAGGATATGAGTCATAACAGCGTGGCTGAGTATGGTAAAAATATTGCGACCAAAACCTCGACCTATACTGATGAATTACTGAATCTGGTCCAAAATAGAGATCTGGATGCAACAGGGCAGAAACTGAATCAGGTGGTGCAGGTGGCCCAGCAACTGAATACCAGCAGCATTTTAAGTCAAAAGAAAAGTTCAGGTTTTTTTGGCAATATCATCAGCAAGTTCAAAGGCGCAAAAGGCAACTTTGATGCACATTTCAATACCACCAAAGAGCAGCTCGATGTGCTGGTCAAAGAAATTGAAACCTCGCAGTCCGGTTTGAAAGCGCGTGTAGATACCCTGGATAAAATGTTTGACGGGGTACAGGATGAATATAAACAGTTAGGCGTACATATTGCAGCCGGCCGTTTACGTGAGCAGGAGCTACAGCAGGAAATCTCCGCTTTAACCGCTTTGCCACAAGATCAAACCACAACACAGAAAATTTATGATCTGAACCATCTGGCCAATAATCTGGAAAAACGGGTCAGCGATTTGCAGGTTTTGCAGCAATCTGCCATGCAAACCTTGCCGATGATCCGGATTATCCAGTCCAACAACCTGATGCTGGTCGACAAGTTTTATGCGATTAAAAATATTACTTTACCGGCATGGAAAAACCAGATCAGTCTGGCCATTTCTCTGAGTGAACAAAAGAACAGTGTCCAGCTGGCCAATACCATTGATGATGCCACCAATGAACTGCTGCGCCGTAATGCAGATCTATTGCATCAGAACTCTGTCGATACCGCAAAAGCCAATCAGCGCTCCGTAATTGATATCGAAACGCTTGAACATGTGCAAAACACCCTCATTAAAACAGTCAATGATGTGATACAGATTCAGAAAGAAGGTGTACAAAAACGCACAGAAGCAACCGTGCGTTTAAAGGCTTTACAGGATAATCTGAATCACTTGGTGATTGAATCAAGTACGAGCGGATCAAAGCCCAACTAAATATTGTGGTTGAAGATCTAAAAGGAGTAAAGATTGCCTCCCTTAGATGAATATGCGGTGTCTCCTGGTGAGATCAAGCAAGGCGTGGTTGCGCTCAAGAAACGTCAACGCAATTTGATGTTATTGGGTATCACCAGTTCTACGGTATTTATTGCCTCCATCATTGGTCTGTTTTTTCAGCAGGATCTGGTCTATGGCTTTTTTGGCCTGAGCACTGAAGTGCAGCAGTTACATTTACCGGTCAGTGTAGATGCCACGCTGGCCAGCATTGGTGATAGTCCGGATTATTTTTTTAGTTTGCTGAGCTGGTTTGGCTGGCTGATTATTAAAATTTTTGCTTCTTTTATCGGTGCATTTTTTATCATTGGCCTATTAAAGAAACTGCGTTTCTTTTATGTGCGCTTTCAGTCTTTTGTGCTGAAATTTGTCGCCTGGCTAATTGCCTTTATCGTGATCTGGTCGGGATTAACTTACTGGCAGCATGATTTACGGAATGACCGGCATGATGCTTATCAGCAGGTGGTGTATTACGATAGCAATATCAATGACAGTGAAATTGCACGATACCTCGCCGATTCAGAGATTGCCGCACCGGTAAAATCTTATTTACTGGCACAAACAGCACTTTTGCATAAACCGCAAGATTTATCGGCTGCAAAACCTTATGTATTCAATCTAGTAGAAGTAGAAAAGCAGGATGCAAAATTTGAGCAATATGGCTTTAAGCCGGAACAAATTTGGACCATGCAGCAACAGATCTATGGTCAAGCCATGACACCGGTTGCCAAGAGTGTAAATACGCAAGTACAACAGGCAAACCAGTTGAGTCAGATCACTTATCTGGTGATTATTGGAGTGGCCATTTTATCGGCATTTCTGAGTTTAGTTCTGTTCTTCTTGGCCAATTCAATCAAAGGCCGATCCTTGCGTATCGAGCAACGGATAAATTAATGTTTTGGAAATGCTCCTGTTTAGGAGCATTTTTTATCTGCTGATGAAACAGTATAAAAATTAAAAGTTGAAATACCAAAAATAATTATCAAACCAATGATCTAAAAAAACGATTTACAATATAAAAACAAACTGTTTTACCTATTTTGATTTATGCACTAATATCGCTTTATCAAATAAATATTTATTCCTTTGGAGACGTTAGCCATGTTAGACCAAAATACTTCAGCCCAATTAAAAACACTACTCGAACGTCTGGAAAGCCCGATTGAACTGGTTGCGACTTTAAATGATTCCGACAAATCTGCAAAAATCAAAGAACTGGTTGAGGAAGTGGCTGCATTATCTGATTTAGTCACTGCACGCTTTGATGGTACAAACCAACGTGCTCCAAGCTTTGGTATTGCCAAAGCAGGTGAAGAGCCACGGGTCTACTTCGCAGGTCTGCCAATGGGGCATGAATTCACCTCACTGATTCTGGCTTTACTGCAAAGCTCTGGTTATGCACCGAAAGTATCTGCTGAAGTTTTAGAGTCGATTAAAGGCTTAGGAATCAAATCTGATTTTGATGTATTTGTATCACTCAGCTGCCATAACTGTCCGGATGTGGTTCAAGCCTTAAACCTGATTGCAATTTACAACCCGGGCACAACAGCCACCATGATTGATGGGGCATTCTTCCAGGATGAAGTGGAAGAACGCAAAATCATGGCAGTTCCAATGGTGTTCCAGGACAACCAGCATATCGGTCAAGGTCGTATGACTTTGGAAGAAATCGTGGCAAAACTGGACACCAACTCTGCAGCAAAAGAGGCTGAAAAGCTCAATGCTAAAGACGCTTTTGATGTACTGGTGATTGGTGGTGGCCCTGCAGGGAATACCTCTGCGATCTATGCTGCACGTAAAGGCATTAAAACCGGTATCGTAGCTGAGCGCATGGGCGGTCAGGTCATGGACACCATGGACATCGAAAACTATACCTCGATTCAAAAAACCCAAGGACCTAAGTTTGCTGCTGAAATGGAAGCACACGTACGAGAATACGGTGTTGACATCATGAACCTGCAACGTGTATCTAACATCAAAGGTGCAGATGAAACAACGAATGGTCTGGTAGAAGTCACTTTAGAGAATGGTGCCAAACTTGAATCGAAAACGGTCATCCTGTCTACAGGTGCACGCTGGAGAGAAATGAACGTTCCGGGTGAGCAGGAATACAAAACCCGTGGTGTGGCCTACTGCCCACACTGTGATGGTCCATTGTTCAAAGGCAAACGTGTTGCGGTAATCGGTGGGGGTAACTCTGGTGTTGAAGCTGCGATTGATCTTGCAGGGATTGTAGAGCATGTGACTTTGGTTGAGTTTGATAGCAAGCTTCGTGCGGATCAGGTATTGCAAGACAAATTAACAAGCTTGCCAAACACCACGGTGATTAAAAATGCCTTGTCGACTGAAGTGGTGGGTGACGGTTCACAAGTGACTGCACTGAAATACAAAGACCGTACGACTGACCAAGAGCACACCGTTGAACTTGCAGGAATCTTCGTACAGATTGGTTTGTTGCCGAATACCGATTTCTTAAAAGCAACAGCGGTAGAACTTTCAAATCGTGGTGAGATCCTGATTAATGAGCGTAACGAGACCAATGTGAAAGGTGTATTTGCGGCGGGTGACTGTACTACTGTTCCGTATAAGCAGATCATCATTGCCACAGGTGAAGGCGCGAAAGCATCACTGTCTGCATTTGATTACATCATCCGTTCAGGTCAGTAAAAAATAGCACCAAGGTTCCCCAAAACCTTGGTACTCGATCTCGATTATCTTTGTTATACCTTTTTATAGGAACTCCGGACGCTAACACCAGAGTTCCTTTTTTTATTGTTATATTTGCTTCCTTTTTTAGATCAGCCAGAAGCATCCCCAATTGCTTCTGGCTGTTTCTTTCCTCTGTACTGTTTTTGTTTTGACTCTTATTATTCAGCCTTCCCCAAGGTTGTCTTTATTCAATGCAATATTTATTCCAATGTTTGATCAGTACTTAAGACAGGAACAAATTCAAGACTTTAAATTTTTCTAACAGTTGCTCTTGCGTCTCTACATGCTCAGGATGTGGCACAATGCACTCAATTGGGCATACATCTACACAGGTTTGGCGCTCATAAAAGCCGACACATTCCGTACAACGGTTCACATCAATCTCATAGACTTTCGCACCCTCATAAATCGCATCATTTGGACATTCTGCTAAACACATATCGCAATTGATGCATTTGTCGGTAATCAGCAGCGCCATGTTTAACTCGCCTGATAAGCCAGTGACGATGCCGAAACATCTATAGTCGATGTCGGCAGATTGCGGATGAGCAGTGCATATTGCATATCTACATCTGCCGGAACCGGAATCTCGACGATATGACCTGAGCCTTTAGCCTCAGAAATCAGATTGCCTTTTTTGTCTTTCATTTCGGTTAAAACAAAGCTGATATTGCCTTGCGTCGTCATCAGCTCTAAGGAATCACCCACGACAAAACGGTTTTTTACATCAATTTTGATGGAGTTACCGTTACGTTCTAAGACTTCACCGCAGAACTGTTGATGGTCAAAACTTGAAGAGCCATTTTCATAATTGTGATATTCACTGTGCACATGACGGCGCAGGAAACCTTCGGTATACCCACGATTGGCCAGACCTTCTAATTGCGTCATCAATGCTGGGTCAAATGGTTGGCCCGCAAGCGCATCATCAATGGCCTTACGATAGATTTGTGCGGTACGGGCACAGTAAAAATAGGATTTGGTCCGGCCTTCAATCTTCAAGGAATGTACCCCGACCTTGATCAGACGCTCGATATGTTGTACCGCACGTAAGTCTTTAGAATTCATGAAATAAGTGCCATGTTCATCTTCTTCGGCAGCAAACATGTCTTCATCATTACGTTGTAATAATACCGGTTCATCAAATTGATGCTGTGCTTGCATATGTGCTTCGTCGGCATCTTGAGAGCAGCAGCCTGAATCCAGATTTTTCACTGGAATCACATCACCAGTTTCATCTTCCTTCGCATCCAGAACTTTGTATTCCCAGCGGCAGGCATTGGTACACGCACCCTGATTGGCATCACGTTTATTCATATAACCAGACAGCATGCAACGGCCGGAATAAGCCATGCACAGCGCACCATGTACGAAAACCTCAATCTCCATATCCGGTACTTGCTGTTTAATCTCAGCAATTTCTTCAATCGATAATTCACGTGACAGAATCACGCGCGTGAGTCCCATATTTTTCCAGAATTTTACCGTTGCCCAATTCACTGCATTGGCTTGCACAGACAGATGAATATCCATTTCTGGAAAATGTTCACGCACCATCATGATCAGGCCCGGATCAGACATGATCAGCGCATCCGGCTGCATCGCCACCACAGGTTCCAGATCACGAATAAAATTTTTCAGTTTGGAATTATGCGGCTGGATATTGACGACCACATAGAACTTTTTACCTAGCTCATGGGCTTCTTGAATGCCAATCGCCAGATTGTCATGATCAAATTCATTATTACGAACGCGCAAACTATAACGCGGCTGACCTGCATAGACTGCATCTGCACCATAGGCGAAGGCATAGCGCATATTTTTCAGTGAACCGGCAGGTGAGAGGAGTTCAGTAACGGTCGTCAGGCTCATGATGGAATCGAAAGACATATAAAAAGTACGGCTTTATTCTAACCATCTAAAATTTGGATTCAACCCAGTAAATTACTCGGAAATAAGCCATTTAGAATAAAAAGAATGTTTTATTTTGAGTGAAATGAAGCACTAAAATTATTCAATATTCAATTATTTTTAGTCTGTTCGAGCATTTTTAAAATCTGGCAATGATCAATGGTGGTCGGGACATTACAACTTTTGCGAAGTGCAATCAGCTGTTGTTCGAATAGCTGTAATTCCCTAATTTTTTTGGAGATATCTTCTAAATGCTGGTCGATGAGCTGATTCACTGCACCGCATTCCTGCTGCGGATTCTGTTCGAGTTTAATCAGGGCTTCAATCTCTTTTAAGGACATGTCCAAAGCACGACAGCGTTTGATAAAAAGCAGCCTTTTCAGGGCTTCTTCACCATAATAACGATAGCGATTACTTGCTCGAAAATTCGGCTGTATCAAGCCTTTCTTCTCATAAAAGCGAATGCTATCTGTGCTTAAAGCAGTCTTTTTGGCTATTTCTGAAATTAAATAGACTGACATTGCTCGCTCCTGCTTGACCTTGGAGTTAGTCCATAGTTTCTAATTATTTTAACTCATTTTTTGAACGAAAGTATGGAAGATCAACATGGCCTGTAGCTGTAGTCATGAACCTGTCCCTCCCAAACCTGACAGTAAGTTTAGAACGGTGTTATGGATTGCCTTGGTGGTGAACCTGACTTTATTTGTGGTAGAACTGATTGGTGGGGCCTATGCACATTCATCGGCTTTGTGGGCAGATGCCTTGGACTTCTTTGGTGATGCCGTCAATTATGGCGTCTCTTTGGCGGTCATCGGTGCAAGTCTGTACTGGCGCGCAACAGTCGCCTTGCTCAAGGGAATGACCATGGCCTTATTTGGCTTGGTGATCATGGGCAAAGTCATTTATGCCTATCTGCAAGGCATTCCGCCAGAGGCACTGACCATGGGCTTGATTGGCGTACTGGCATTGCTGGCAAATGTATTTACGGTAGTCATTCTCTATGCCTTTCGTGAAGGTGATTCCAATATGCGGTCAGTCTGGCTGTGTAGCCGAAATGATGCCATTGGCAATGCTGCCGTGATTCTGGCAGCAGTCGGGGTTTTTGGTACAGGCAGTCTGTGGCCAGATATAATAGTGGCGATGATTATGGCGAGTCTTGGTTTAACTGCGGGTTATCAGATTGTGAAGCAGGCACTGGCAGAACGGGCATTAGGACATGAGTCAGCCTGATTCTGAATATTTAAGTTTAATCCTAAAAAAGCTGCTTAACGGGCAGCTTTTTTATGGCCTGTATATTTTAAATAGATGAAAAATAAAGCTTTACAAATCCACTAATTTTAGAAAGAATCATCCGCGAAATTTATAGAATAGCAATATAACTTAACCATTTAATTTTTATTGTTTTTGAGGGGGGGCAATGAACTTCATAAAACTACTTTCACTTGCGGCCATGGTGCTGATGACGGGCTGTAGCTCTATGGTCATCACTTATGATGCCACCGGTCAGGTGATTGGATCATGTAAAGCAACCCGCGGTCTGCTTTCGCTTGCCAGTGCGCATTGTGGTGGTTCAGGTAATGCGATGGGTGTGAATTACAATAGCGTGGATGCCAAGACGGGTTTGTTGCCAGCACTGCCAAGTCAAAACCAGATTAATTTAAAGCCATAAAGAATACAGGGGAATATCATGAAATTATCAGCACTTATTGCACTGGCACTGGTATTAACAGGCTGTGCATCGACAGTGACTACATTTGACTCGCATGGCCGTATGATCGGTTCATGTAAGGCAGAAAGCGGTTTTATCATTGGTGGTGGCGCAGGCTGTTCAGGTTCTGCCAATCAGGAAGGTCGTGATCGTTAATTTTTTAACTCCGATTCAAATAAAAAACCGAAGCTTCAAGCTTCGGTTTTTTAATTCTGATCATCTAAAATCAGATTTTATTTTTCCACGAATGCACGTTCAATCACGTAATCGCCTAGAACACCCATTTTAGGTGACTCTTTTAGACCGTGTTGGTCTAGAAGTGCAGCCACATCGTCGAGGAAGGCCGGGCTACCACACAGCATAGCGCGATCCGTTTCCGGGTTAAAACGTGGCAGACCAATTTTTTCAAACAGTTCGCCGGTTTCAATTGCAGTCGTAACGCGACCTTGGTTCGGATATTCTTCACGGGTTACGGTTGGGTAGTATACCAATTTTTCTTTCGCGCCGAGTTCAGAGAAGAATTCGTGATTTGGTACTTCATTCAAAATTAAATCTTGATAAGCCAGTTCAGAAATGAAACGGGTACCATGCACGATAATGATTTTTTCAAAACGTTCATAAGTTTCAGGATCACGGATGGTCGCCAAGAATGGTGCAAGGCCAGTGCCTGAAGACAGAAGATACAAGTTTTTGCCTGGGTTCAGGTCATCTAGCACCAAAGTACCTGTCGGTTTTTTAGAAATCAGGATGTCATCGCCGACTTTTACTTTTTGTAGAATGGAAGTCAGTGGGCCATCCGGCACTTTAATTGAGAAAAACTCTAACTCTTCTTCGTAGTTGGCACTTGCAATTGAATATGCACGCATTAAGGGCTTGCCATTGACTTCAAGGCCGATCATTACAAACTGACCGTTTTTAAAACGTAAAGCAGTGTCACGAGTCGTTTTAAAAGAGAATAAAGTATCATTCCAGTGGTGGACGTGAGTAATCTTTTCGACGTTAAAAGCAGCCATTAAAGGTCTCAATAAGTTATCAAATTAGAACAACTTGCTATTCTAAACTAAATCCATTCTCTATAAACTGAATATATTTAATTGAGCTTATCAAAAAAAGTGATGATGACTGAAATTAAGTTGCCGATTATTGGTTATATGCAATCACCCTACAAAGAAAAATTTGGTATTCCACGGCAGCCCAATCTGGTGCAGGTCGAAAGTTATATCGAAATGGTCGGCCCCTATAATGATTTGCTGGCATTTGAAGGAATTGAGGCTTTTAGTCATCTTTGGCTGATCTGGCAATTTCATGACAATAAAAACCAGGACAATAGCCAGTTTCGTCCACAAGTGCGTCCGCCACGTTTGGGCGGTAACAAGAAAATAGGCGTGTTTGCTACACGCAGCATGTATCGTCCATCACCGATTGGTTTATCTGTGGTCAAACTCAAAGAAGTGAGAAAGGTTGGCAAGCATGTTCAGGTGTATGTCACGGGGAGTGATTTGCTGGATGGCACGCCAATTATGGATATCAAACCTTATATTCAATATTCGGATGCTATCATCGAAGCACAAAGCGGTTATGCACAGGATGAACCATCACGTAAAACCGTCATCTGGTGTGATGAAGCGGAGCAGCAAAAGCAACAATTACTAGGAAATGGAAAAATTTCTGTGCAGACGATTCAGGAACTAGAAGCTGTCTTATCTTTAGATCCAAGACCAGCGTATCAGGAAGATGAAGAACGGGTATATGGGATGAGGTTTGCAAACGTTGATATTCATTTCAAAATTTATGCTCAGCAAGTGGTAATTGTTGCTATCCAGCATATTCCTTTCTAGATTATAGGTTCCACCACAATAAGCCGATCAACGCCGCCATATGCAAAATCTGCACAGGCGCAAAATAAAGGACAAACTTCCAGCCACCGGTCAAAGCGGCATTGGCTGACTTGGCCAGGGCATGAGCACCTAGACCTAAAAGCAGGGCGTAAATCAAACGGAGATTGGAGGGATCACCTTGAACGACGACACTGGCCATTGCGGCATGAATCTCGAACAGAGAGGCGAGTAAGGTCCCGACCAGTAGGCCGGCATCCCCGAGCCAGACCTCCAGTCCGTAAACTCCAGCCTGAATCAATGTTAATGTGACTGCAATAATCACAGCTTCTTTTAAGCTGAACATCTGGCTGTCTGATGATTCCATGCTCGGCGCAGGTTTTGCCTTGCGCAATAATAAAAATGCACAGGCTGCCAGAAGGATTACGGCAACTAAAGAGGGCAAAAGCAGGATTTTCAGCCAGTTCCATGATACCCCTCCAACCACAATCAATAGCAGTACAATGGTCGAGATACAGGACATCAGCGCGGCACCGGCATTCGATCGTGCATCCATTTCACCTTTACGGACCTGTAAGCCCAACTGTGCGATGGTCGCCGTACTGGAAACAAAACCGGAAGCGATGGAGGATAGCATCAGGGCATTTTTAGTCGAAAAAAAGCGTTTCGCAATATGCGCCAGAGCTTGTACCACTAAAATTAAGGTCAGTAATTTTAAAATAAGATAAGGGTTAAGCACTTCGCCCCAAAAAGGTCGGTCAGGGGTAAGCGGCAGACCAATCAAAATCAAGGCCAGTAATAACAGTCCATCCCTGAACTCGGCTTCTTTGATCCATTTTCCGGCAATATTGTGCATGGTATGTTTGGCCATCAAAATACCGGTTAAGAGCACAGAAAGACCGGCTGCCAGAGGAATATTCCACAAACACATGGCGCCAATAAAATAGGTCATCACAAATGCAAGCCCTGTGGTAATGCCTGGGTCATCTGGCTGATTTTTGATGGATAAAATGACCATACCACCCACGATCAAAGCACCTATTACAGCAATCACGATTCCAAACAGGAAACACAGTGCGCCCAATAAAGCACAGATCGCAAAGGAACGTAAGCCGGCAAAACTTGGTTGCTGTTCGCGTTGCTTATGCCGTTCCCGCTCCAGACCAATTAGCAGGCCGCAGCCCAATGCCGAGGTGAGTATCGTGAGCAGTTCATGAAAAGAATGCGCATGCAGGGGAACCGCAGTCAAATCCATCTGTGACCTCAGCAAGCTAAGAGTTGATTATTTAAAAATATATGCGACCAGATAGAGTTTGCATAGACCAAAAATGTTGCAGTGGCGATCTAAATTCATTATTTACTTTCTTTTTGAGATTGAAATAGAAACGTACATTCGACAGGTCGGGAGCATGCGAAAAACTGCAAAAACTTGTTATAGTGGAGGCAAGTTTGGGGACTGATAATAATGAAATTTGACTTTGAAATTGATACGGCATGGTGTTTAGAGCAACTTTTTAAAGACGGTAAAATCAGTGAACGCGACCGAATGCTGGTACAGACGACGCATCGGCAACGTGAACAATTAAAATGGCATCCTTTGCAGTGGATCGCCAATTTTCATCTGGTCGATCAATCCCATTCTCAAACGACACTCACCCTGAACCGTTTATGTCAATGGCTGGCAGAAAAAACCGGCTTGATGTTCTATATCATTGATCCGCTCAAAGCTGATGTGCAGGCATTGACCAATGTCATGTCACAGGAATATGCATTACGTAACCGTATTCTGGCAGTAGAAATTCAGGCAGACAAAGTTCTGATCGCCACGGATCAGCCTTATAAAACCGAATGGGTGTCGAATCTCGAGCAAAATATTTCCCCGAAAAAAATACAACGGGTATTACTGAATCCGGAACAGTTACAACGTTATATTACTGAATATTATCAGGTCAGTCGTGCGGTCAGTGGTTCACAAAAATCCTCTGCCTATGACCGGGAAAATAAGGGCGTCGAAGCCTTGCTGCAACTGGGTGATTCACAGAATCCGGATGCCAATGATCAGCATATTGTCAAACTGGTGGACTGGGTGCTGCAATTTGCCTTTGAGCAGGGCGCCAGCGATATTCACATGGAACCGCGCAAAGGTACGGGCAAGATTCGCTTTCGAATCGATGGGGTGCTGCATACGATTTACAACATGCCGGCCAATACATTGACCGCGGTAATTTCCCGAATCAAGATTCTGGGCCGGATGAATGTGGCGGAAAAACGTAAACCACAGGATGGCCGCCTGAAAACCCGGACACCGAAAGGACAGGAAACAGAACTCCGTCTATCGACCTTGCCGACGGCATTTGGTGAAAAGCTGGTAATGCGGATTTTCGATCCGGAAGTACTGGTCAGAAGTTTCCAGCAACTCGGTTTTGAAGGGCATCTGCTCAATGACTGGAATACGCTGACCAGTCATAGTCACGGCATTATTCTAGTCACAGGGCCAACTGGTTCCGGTAAAACTACGACGCTTTATTCAACCTTGAAGCAGCTGGCGACTGAACAGGTCAACGTCTGTACCATTGAAGACCCGATCGAGATGCTGGAATCTAGCTTTAACCAGATGCAGGTCAATAATGGCATTGATCTCGGTTTTGCTGATGGCGTGCGCGCATTGATGCGTCAGGATCCGGACATTATCATGGTCGGTGAGATTCGTGATCAGGATACTGCCAATATGGCGATCCAGGCGGCACTGACCGGCCATCTGGTGCTATCTACCTTACATACCAACGATGCGCCGTCGAGTCTGACCCGTTTGCATGATCTGGGCGTACAACCATTTTTGACCGCAGCCACCATTCTCGGGGTATTGGCCCAGCGTCTGGTGCGTAAACTGTGTCCGCATTGCAAGCAGGAAAGCTTCTTGAATGAACAGGAATGGCAGCATCTGGCGGCAGATTATCCACTACCACGTCCGGAATTTGTCTTTAAAGCAGTAGGCTGCGAGGAATGTCGTCACACCGGTTATAAAGGTCGTGTCGGGATTTATGAATTTATGCCCCTGAGTCTGGAAACCAAGCAGTTGATTGGGGCCGATGCCAATTTGAACCAGTTACGCCAGCAGGCCAAAAAAGAAGGGGTAGAACCATTGCGTATTGCCGGCGCACGTAAAGTCATGGAAGGAATGACCACACTGGAAGAAGTCTTGAGAGTGGTGCCCTTAAATTAATTTTTGAAAATGAGGGTTTCTTAAGATTCAGCTCATCTTCGGCTGTTTTAATTGCATTATCGAAACCAAGCACAGATACACATAGAGGTATATGTAATGAAAATGATGATGAATACCGTTTTAGCAGCCACCCTGATGGGTTCAATCGCGACAGCAGCTGTAGCGAGTAACGAAACTGTGAATCAGCCCGTGGTAAATCAGGCCGCTTTTGCTCAAGTCACTACCGTTAAACAGGCTTTGGGCATGAAAGATGATAGCAATGTTCAGCTTAAAGGCTATGTGGTTAAAGCGGTCGGTGATGAAAAATATCAGTTCCGTGACAGCACCGGCAGCATCACCGTAGAAATTGATGATGAACTTTGGCAGGGCAAACCGATTTCCGCCAAAACCCCAGTGACCATTATTGGTGAAGTGGATATTGATTACAAACCGGCAAAACGCGTTGAAATTGATGTCGAGCAGCTTCGTTTCTAATTTTAATATGAACAGCTGAATTGAATCTGAAGCTTGCTCTGGATTCGAGGGTTGTAAAAAACCACATGCAAATCATACAAAAAAGCATGTGGTTTTTTTGAGTCTGGACATTTTTCAGGGCAAGATAGACAGATTGGCAAAGCGGAGCACAGCATGCGTATTCTTTTGGCAGAAGATGATCAGTCTCAGGCAGAAAGTATTCAGACCTGGCTGGAAATGGACGGCTATGTGATTGACTGGGTCGAGCGTGGCGATCATGCCATTTTGGCCATCGAACAACATCACTATGACTGCGTGTTACTGGATCGTGGACTTCCCAATGCAACGGGAGACGATATTCTAAAAAGCCTGCGCAGCATACAGAAAGATACACCGGTAATTTTTATTACCGCCCGGGACAGTATTGATGATCGGGTTGAGGGACTGGATCTTGGTGCCAATGATTATCTGGTCAAACCTTTTAGCCTGGAAGAGCTTTCCGCCCGGGTGCGTGCGCAGTTAAGACTGAAACAGAAAACGCCAAATCATATTCTGAAATGGCAGGATTTAAGTCTGGACACCCAGGCCAAGGCTCTGAATAAGGCTGGTCAGGCAATTGGTCTGACCGCGAAAGAATTTCAGATTTTATATAAACTGATGCAGCAGCCGGAACATATCATTACCCGCGAGCAACTGGAAGAATCGCTATATGCCTGGGGGGATGAAATTGAAAGTAATGCCATTGAAGTGTTTATTTACCAGTTACGTAAAAAAATTGGCAGCCAGATGATTAAAACCATCCGTGGTTTGGGTTATCGCATGCATAAACCCGAGGCATAAATATGTCTGCACCAGTCTCCCTGCAAACTCGCCTGATCAAGAATACCATGCTGAGCTCCATGCTGGCAGGATTGTTGGCGTGGTTGCTGTTACTCGGGGTTTCAAGTTATCAAGCCATTCAGCTGCATGACGATTTGATGGAACAGATTGCCGAGTTATTACTTGGGGATGTCAGACAGGCCGAAGGCGATCAGGTCGATGAAATCAGCGAGCAATTCGATATTCAATATGCGCTGTTGCTCAATCAGGATGTTTTGACCACCTCTATCGAGGATGACTTGCTCAACAGCCTACAGGCAGATGAACCAAGTGGCTTTCAGTTCGCCTATGAAAATGGCCGTTTTATCCGGATTTTGATTGCGGAAGATGAAGGATTGCAGGTCAAAGTGCTGCAGCCTTTATCGGTACGTTTTAATGAATTATGGCAAACCACCTTAAGCTTTGCCGGAATTTTACTCCTGCTCTGGTTATTGCAATGGCTGATTTTGCATGTGGGGGTGAAACGTCAATTACGGCCTTTAAACAATATTTCCAGAGCGATAGGCGCCAAGTCGGCCGAAGATTTAAGTCCGATCCGCAGTCCAGATCCTGAAATCACGGAATTGCAACCAATTGTGCAGCAGTTAAATGCCATGCTGAATCGGCTGGAAAAATCACTGCTGGCCGAACAGCGCTTTACTGCCGATGCATCGCATGAATTACGCTCGCCGCTTTCTGCCATTCAGATGCGTTTGCAGGTATTGAAACGTCAATATCAGCATGATGCCCAGTTGCCGCAAGCCCTGCAACTGATTCAAAATGATGTCAATCGTGGTACGCAAGTGCTGGAGAATTTACTCTTATTGGCACGTCTGGATCCTGAAAAAGCAGAGCAGTTGCCGCAACAGGCCGTAAATCTGAAAATGATTGTTCAGGAGGTATTACAGGCCTTGCAGCCTTTTGCCGCAGAGAAACAGATCAAATGGCAGCTGAGCATAGACGATGGCCAGATCATGGCAAATGCAGAATTAATTTTTAGCTGCATTCGTAACTTGGTGGATAATGCAATTCGCTATAGCCCAGAACAAGGTAGGATTGAGATAAAAACAGATGTTGATGCCGCAGGAGATCTGCGCTTGCTGATTGAAAATTCGGGAGCAGGAATAGCGCCGGAAGTATTGGCACATCTTGGAGAGCGGTTTTATCGGGCTTTGGGTACGCGAACTCAGGGTTCAGGTTTAGGCTTGTCCATTTGCCAGAAAATTATGGCACTGCATGCAGCTAAAATTGATTATGCGCCGTCAGATTTGGGGGGGCTTAAAGTATCATTGAGTTTTAAACATGAATCCTAATCAGAGATTAAAAAACTAAAAAGCAGTATGCGCTGATTCATACTGCTGCTTCCCACGTTTGTTATTATTAGAACTGATTTAATTATTTGGTCAGAATGAGACGGTTGTTGCGGGTCAGGCGCAAGCGGTATTCTTCACCGGCATGCATGATCCGGATTTCACGACCCAGTGCAAACAGATTGTTGGAGTGCAGCATTGGCAAGGCATGGTGAGTATCATTGTTACGAGTAAATAGGCTAAATGGGGCGTTCATTCCGTCGACTCCGTGGTGTGTTTTGGATTGATTTAAATGATAATCATTATCGAATAGGTCTGTCAACGAAATATTGAGCAATTTATAAAAAACTCTAATTTGCTTACAATCTGTAAAACTTTAACGGTTCTGTACATCATGACTAAAGCTACGATTCATGTCGCAATTGCGCTTTTATTTTATCAAAATCAGGTTCTAGTCGGCTGGCGTGAAGCCAAGCAGCATCAGGGCAATAAATATGAATTTCCAGGCGGAAAAGTTGAACAGGGCGAGCAGCCTGTCGAAGCCTGTCGGCGTGAAGTGCAGGAAGAGGTCGGGATTGATCTGGATCAGTGGCATGCATTCGATTTTATCTGTCATGAATATGAAGATGTCATTGTCAACCTACATATATTTCATGCGTCAGTGTCTGAGTCACAATTGTCAGGAATTCAACCACCCTGGAGCTGGTATGCGCGTGAACAGCTGAGCAGTCTGAATTTTCCCAAAGCCAACCAGTCCATGCTGCAAAAGCTGCAATGGCCACAACGTATTAAGATCGCAGATGATCTGGCGATTTTACATCAACTTGATCCAGATCAGATGCTATATTGGCGCGTTGAAATCACACCTGAACGGGTCATACAATTACAACAGCTTCCGATTGAACAGCTTTCCAAGCTCATGATTAATCAGGAACTCTGGTCACAGCTCAATGAATTACAGCGGCAAACGATTCGAAGCATTCACTTGAAACAATCGCAATTAATGGCTGTGCAACCCGGCCAGTTGATGCGAGGTTATCGTTATATTGCAGCCTGTCATGATCTGGCGGCATTACAGCAGGCTGAGCAGGTGGGCTGTGAAGCGGCTTTGCTCAGTCCTGTACTTGCAACACAAACGCACCCGGATACTTCGCCACTAGGCTGGGAACAATTTAAACAGATGGCAGCACAGGTACAGATTCCGGTTTTCGCTTTGGGCGGGCTGAAAACAGAAGATCTGAGCTATGCACAGAGCCAGCATGCTTACGGTATTGCCGGTATACGCAATATCTAGGTAAGCTGCTTTCCATTAGTAAGCATTTAGACAGAGACTAAAGTCCTTTTAAAGCCTGCTGGGCGTTTTGAATTGCTTTGGTATTTTTTTGCTGTTGTGCTGCTTTTAAACGGACCTGCCAAAGCTGTTTCTTCATCGCATTCGATTGTGCATAACTCAAGCCACGCAAGGCAAATGCATCTGCACGTGTAGCTTGATTTTTACGATTAGCGATCATACCTAAATACAGGTAAGTTTCAGGCGCTTGAGGTGCCAGGCGTTGGGCTTGTACAGCTGCGGTTTCAGCTTGAGAAAATTGCTGTTTGGCATAGGCCTGCTGGGTTTGCTGCATAAGACGCTTGAAAGCAGGCAGATTACGGCCATCATCAAATTTCTGGTTTTTAGGCTTTTGCTCAGGAATTACAATTTTCTGGCGTTTGATTTCAGGACGGTCATAAGGCGTAATCACGACGCCGTCTGGGGTCTGTGGTTTAGGCTTTTCTGTTGCAGGTTTGGCTGGAGCAGCTGGCTCTGGCTCAGGAAAGCTTTGGCAGCCCACCAAACTGAGGATGAGCAGGCCAGGGATGATTTTTTGTAACATAAACATAGACTCAATTAATGGCTATAA
Organism: Acinetobacter sp. YH12255; assembly: GCF_013417355.1. Taxonomy (NCBI): domain Bacteria; kingdom Pseudomonadati; phylum Pseudomonadota; class Gammaproteobacteria; order Moraxellales; family Moraxellaceae; genus Acinetobacter; species Acinetobacter sp. YH12255. The sequence continues at coordinate 58,578 of NZ_VPEC01000012.1, read as the reverse complement.
CTTCCACTCGAGATAATACGGGTTTCATTCGCGAGATCTCGTTCTATTTCTGTTTCACTTTCTTGTATATAACGACTGATATCGTCCTGTTCGGCATCAGATGACTGAGGTTCTGAATCGATATCGTAAGGTTCAGTCACATATTGGGAGATACCGCAGGCGGTGGCCTGATTTGGCAAGGCATGACGTGAAATCGGAATATACATGGCACCTTCACAACCTTGGGCAGATAAATGACCGGTATAACGATCCAGCCAATGCCATTGAATTTCATTGGGTTGTGGCAGATTGACAGGTTTCTGGCGGAGCTGTTTCATGACATTGATCCAGACCGGAAGAGCACCCGAGGAACCGGTTAGGCCAGTGACTTTATTGTCATCCAGACCGAGCCAGACCACCGTCATATAGTTACCTGAATAACCGGCAAACCATGAATCACGGCTATCATTGGTGGTGCCTGATTTACCTGCAAGATTCAGATTACTCGGCAGACTGTTATAAGCTGCGCGGCCTGTACCACTCGACATGACCTGTTGCAGGCCATAATTCAGGGCATAGGCTGAAGCCGGGTCAATGGTCGGTTGTACGCTTAAGCTATAACGGTCGAGTATCCGTCCATTGGCATCGACCACAGAACGAATTGACTTGGTTGGATATTTAAAGCCACCTGTGGCGAAGTTACCATAAATATTCATCACCTCCATTGGCGACATATCCACCGCGCCTAAATAAATAGACGGATAGGATGGAATATCAGAAGTGACACCAAATTTTTTCAGATGATTAATGAAGGTAGACAGACCAAATTCTTGTCCTAAACGTACAGTAGACAGGTTATAGGATTGTGACAGCGTTTGTGACATCGGTACGACACCATGTCCACGGCCACTGTAGTTTTTCGGCGTCCAGGTCTTACCATCACTTTGTACACTAATTTCACTGTCTTCAATCGGACTGGCCCAATGGTAACGATTTGATTCCAGTGCACTCAGGTAAATCACAGGCTTTAATAATGAACCCACCTGACGTTTGGCATCTACTGTACGGTTAAAGCCGGTAAAATCTTGAGTCGAGCCAACTGCTGCAACCAGTTCACCATTTTCCGGATGCGATACCAAAACTGCACCCTGCAAGTCTTTTAAACGGCCCGGATTAGATTTGGTTAAACGTGCGACTGTCTGCTTAAAACTGTCCTGAATTCGGGTTTGAGCCAAAGGATCCAGCGTGGTGAAAATACGCAGACCCTGATTGGTCAGGTCAGTTTCCTGATAGTCAGTGCGTAATTGACGACGCACAATATCCAGGAAGTCCGGGAAACGTGCAGGGCCCAATGTTGGTTTTGAAATCACGTTCAATGGACGTGCGGTTTCTTTTTCATATTGTTCTTGGCTTAGATAGCCCATCACCAGCATATTATTCAGGACGATATCACGGCGTTTTTTCGCACTTTCAGGATTACGCCATGGGTTATATAGACTCGGGCCTTGTACCAGACCGACTAAAAAAGCCTGCTGGGAAATATTCAGTTCACGCAGTGGCAGACCAAAATAAAACTGAGAAGCCAAGCCATAACCATTAATTGAATAGTTACCATTTTGGCCGAGATTCACTTCATTTAGATAAGCTTCCAGAATTTCATTCTTGTCATAATGTAATTCAACCAGCATGGCCATAAAGGCTTCATTGACTTTACGCTTTAAGGTACGCTCAGGCGTTAAATAGAAATTTTTCACCAGTTGCTGGGTTAAAGTCGAGCCACCCTGACGTTTGCCACCGGTAATATTACTGACAACAGCACGTGCAATACCGCGTGGAGATACGCCATGGTGTTCATAGAATTTACGGTCTTCAGTTGCGATGAGCGCTTCGATCAATGGTTTAGGCACTTTATTCAGTTTGATCAGTACCCGGTCTTCGTTATGCTGTGGATAAATTCCACCAATCAATAAGGGTTCCAGTCGGGCAATACCGCTAGAAGATGGCTTGGTGGCGCTGACCTCAGTCACTTGGTTAGCATTAAAACTCACTTTCAGAACTTGTTCCGGTTCAACCCGATCACCAAAATCAAAGCCACGGGTATGTACATATAAAGTATTTCCCGTAGTGACAAAATTGCCCGACTTGGCATAACTATCCGAGTTTTTATAACCGAGTAATTTTAATTCTTGTTGGAAATCCTGCTGACTGACTGGGGCATTGACGTACACTTCCATTGGACGTGCGAAAACTTTCGCCGGAATATCCCAGCGTTGACCTTCAAATTTTTCGCGTACAATATTATCTAATTTAATCAGGTAAATACTAAATACGACAAAGATGGAAATGACTAAAATCGAGAAAATTAAGGCAAAAAACCCCATGCCACGTTCAGATTTCATAAATACTTATAAGATCCTGTGAAATTGTGCTAATCATGCGAAGCTTTTAATCATTTTGCAATATTTAATCAATAAATGCGCTTAAAATTAAAATCAAAGCCCACAATTTCTCCTTAATTCAAATATATTTCAAATAATTTGCGACGAGCTAGCATCCTGTTATAAATTATCATCCAGGTATAGCTTAATGCTATGATATGCAAGATCCGTAGCGGAGCGACGACACTGGTGCAAATTTCCCATAAAACCTTTCGAAATATCGGGTTAATAGGACGTCCTGATAAATCATCGGTGGTTGAAACCTTATGTCTTATTCATGATCATCTTCTGAATTTAGGCCTACATCCTGTTTTTGATGCAGCGACAGCTGAACTCGTTCCATATAACAATACCCAAACTGTCAGTCGTGCTTTACTTGGTGAAGTCGTTGATCTGGTCATTGTGGTAGGAGGGGATGGTTCGCTTTTGCATGCAGCACGCGCACTGGTCAAGTACAATACTCCTGTGATCGGCGTTAACCGGGGGCGTCTGGGATTCTTAACCGACATTAAGCCAACCGAAGTCATCTTTAAGTTGGATCAGGTGTTAAAAGGTGATTTTCAGACTGAGCGACGTTTTTTACTCGAAGTCGAAATTCGCTCCAAAGGCGAAGTGATTTACGATGCGATTGCACTGAACGATGTGGTACTGCATTCAGGAAAATCGGTGCATATGATCGATTTTGAACTGAATATTGACGGACAGTATGTCTATCGTCAGCACAGTGATGGCCTGATTGTATCGACGCCGACCGGCTCTACGGCTTATGCACTTTCTGGGGGCGGGCCAATTGTCCATCCGAGTATGGATGCGATTGCGCTGGTGCCGATGCATCCGCATACCTTGTCTTCACGCCCGATTGTGGTCGGTGGACACAGCGAAATTAAATTACTGATTCGTGAAAATCGCGTACTGCCGATGGTCAGTGCGGATGGACAACACAGTGTGTCTTTGAATGTTGGCGATAGCGTCCATATTCGCAAGCATCCCTTTAAACTGAATCTTCTGCATCCACCGGGCTATGACTTTTATAATGCCTGTCGAACCAAACTGGGGTGGAATCAGGACTTTGATTATTTTAAGCAGGATTAAATCATGAATATTGAACAAATGCTTGCCGTACTCAATCCTGAGATTGTTGAACGCCTAAGAACAGCAATTGAAATTGGAAAGTGGCCAAATGGTGTAGCCCTAACTCAGGAACAACGCCAGACTTGTATGCAGGCAGTCTATGCCTGGGAAATGAAAAACTTGCCTGAAAATGAGCGCAGCGGTTTTATCGATCGCGGTACTAAAGAAGAAGGCGAGGAATGTGATGATGATCATCACAAGAATGAACCGGAATTCAAGCCAATTCGTTTTGTCTAAGCACTGAGGTCGAGTCAGTCGAAAGATATTTAAAAAAGCATTGTTCAATGAAGGAACAATGCTTTTTTTCTACACATTTCAAAGTTTAAACGGTGTGACGATTCACCCATAATTCTTTGGCTTTTTGCATCGCAACTTCATAGCTTTTACATGCACCCATGCTATACAACGCAATGCCCATGGTTTCCGTAACCGCAATCTCGCCATATTCATGGCTTTGCTGACCATCCCATACTGCTTTAAATAAGGCCAGATCCAGTTCTTCCTCAACCGGACTACGATTGTCAGTCAGTTTCGGTAGTTCATATTCGTACAGTTCGCCATCTTTAATACCGCAGATCAAAGTTTTGGCATCCGGATTACGCTCAAATTCGCCCCCTTCACCTTTAATTACCGCACTATTTTTATAACCTAAGCGGAAAGCCGCCTGTTGGTGCGAACCCCGATACGCCGGATGGAAAATTGCTTGCAGCGTTGCTTTGGCATTAAACGGGTTAATTAAACGAGCCAGCGTATGAATCGGGGAGCGCAGTCCCATTACATTTCGTAGGCCAATCAGATCTGCCAGAATCGGAGAAATCACCTCTAACGGGATATAGGCAAAATGTCGTTGCTGTAATTGCTGCTCCACTTCATCATCATTTTGACAGATTGGATAGCCTAAGCAAGTTAACACTTGTTCGGTATAAACCCGGTTCATGGTATGACCAGCGGCACCATGCATCACAATAGTATAACCATGCTTGGCCAACGTCAGTGCTGCCAGAATAAACCATGGATAATGCTTGCGCTTGCCTGCATAAGAGGACCAGTCCAGATCGACATCCAGCTGCTTAAAGTCAAGCTGGTCGCGTGTGGCCTGAACAAAACCGGCTAACTCATCTACAGACTCTTCTTTGACCCGCAATAACATCAAGAACGCCCCTAGCTGCACATCGAGCACTTCATCTTTCAGAATCATGCTAAAGGCTTGATAGGCTTCATCATAGCTGAGGGAGCGGGCGCCATTTTTTCCTTTCCCCACGATGCGTACATATTGGGCAAAGGGATGTTCGAAATCTTTATAAATATTTCTTTTGGTATTCATAACTTATACAGCTTGCAGCAAATATTGGGGTCAATGAGGAGGGTCTAAAATTAACAAAGCTTTCAGTATACGGAAAACAGGCATTTAAATCTGATTATCGACTAATGTCTAATTCAATGCGAGCAAAAAGCAGGCAATTGCATAAGACTTTATGCACATTTAATGGGATTTTTCAGTAAAATTCAGACAATTTTTAGAGTTTGTTTAAGTTTTCTTAATCTCTTTCTCCCATTTAATACTTTGGTCTGATGCTGCGCGTCAGATTGAATGCGTGGCTGATTTTCATTTTGAACATTCTCTTGAGCCTATTGAGATTTGATCCAGTTCATCTTCAGAGCAGATGAACAGATCAGTGCATTTCTCAAAATGGTCTTTTTATTTTCAGATATCGTTCAAGTAGATTTATTATGGCGAAAAAACCGATTTATAAGTCACTGTATTTTCAGGTGATTGTGGCCATTATTGCAGGTATTCTGGTCGGGCATTTCTCGCCGAGTGGTACGCAAATTATCAATGGTGTAGAACAGTATGTTCCTGGCTTGGGTGAACAGCTTAAACCGCTGGGTGATGCATTTATCCGCCTGATCAAAATGATCATCGCACCGGTGATTTTCTGTACCGTGGTCAGCGGTATTGCGGGGATGGAAAGCATGAAATCAGTGGGTAAAACTGGTGGTGTTGCTTTACTTTACTTCGAAATCGTCTCCACGATTGCGTTAGTCATCGGTCTGGTGGTGATTAACATCGTCAAGCCAGGTGTAGGCATGAACGTTGATCCTGCATCACTGGATACCACGGGCATCAGCAAATATGTCGCTACAGGTGAGTCACAGTCGACGATCGACTTCCTGATGAATATCATTCCAAATACGGTGGTAGGCGCATTTGCGGAAGGCGAAATTCTACAGGTTCTGTTGTTCGCGATCATTTTTGGTTTCGCGCTGCATAAGCTGGGTGATCAAGGCAAGCCAGTCCTGAAACTCATCGACCAGATTTCACATGTATTCTTCAATATTGTGAACATGGTGATGAAACTGGCGCCAATCGGTGCATTTGGTGCGATGGCCTTTACCATTGGTAAATATGGTATTGGTTCGCTTGCTCAGCTGGCACAGTTGATCATTTGTTTCTATATCACCTGCGTACTGTTTATTTTCATCGTACTGGGTTCAATTGCGCGTTTTGCGGGTTTCAGTATCATGAAGATGATTCGCCTGATCCGTGAAGAACTGCTGATTGTACTGGGTACTTCTTCTTCAGAATCAGTATTGCCACGTATGTTGAAAAAACTGGAACTTGCTGGTGCTGAAAAATCAGTGGTAGGTCTGGTGATTCCAACCGGTTATTCATTTAACCTAGATGGAACTTCAATCTATTTGACCATGGCTGCGATCTTTATTGCGCAGGCGACCAATACACAACTTGATTTGTCTCATCAGATTACCCTTCTTCTGGTACTGTTGATTTCATCTAAAGGTGCGGCAGGTGTCACGGGTTCTGGCTTTATTGTGATGGCAGCAACCTTGGCTGCTGTGGGTAATATTCCTGTTGCAGGTCTGGCCTTGATTCTCGGTATTGACCGTTTCATGTCTGAAGCGCGTGCCTTGACCAATCTGGTGGGTAACTCTTTGGCGACTTTGGTTGTTGCAAAATGGGTGGGCCAGCTAGATATGGACAAGCTGAACTATGCATTGGCAAATCCATCAGAAATTGATGAAAAAATGGCGCAAGAAGGCAATAAAGCCCATTAATTCTAATGTTTGAAAGAAAAAGGAAGCTTCGGCTTCCTTTTTTATTGACTGCAAAGTTAGTAAAAGATAGATGCCAGTACATGACAGTAAAGCTGAAAGTAGATAGTCTGTAAAACAGGAAATAAAACGATAAACAGTATAAGGACAACCGAATGCTTGCCTACGATGCCGATCTAGAATTATTCCGCGACAATTTTAAACGCTTTATGAATGAACATGTCGCACCGTATTATCAACAATGGGAGCACGAAGGCCTGATGCCACGTTCAGTCTGGAATGCACTTGGTGAAAATGGTTTCTTGTGTGTCGATGTTCCGGAGGAATATGGCGGCTATGGGGTGCCAACCGATTATTCATTGATGCTGATTGAAGAGTCTGCACGTGCCGGATACAGTGCCATTTCTACAGGGTTGTCCTGTCATTCGGATATTGCTGCACCCTATATCTTGCATATTGGAACTGAAGAGCAGAAGAAACACTGGTTGCCGAAAATGGTGAGCGGTGAAGTGGTCGGTGCGATTGGTATGACCGAGCCAGGTGCCGGCTCAGACTTGCAAGCCATGCGTACCAGTGCCATCTTGCAGGATGATTACTATGTATTAAATGGCTCAAAAACCTTTATTTCCAATGGTCAGCATGCCGACCTGGTGGTACTGGCAGTCAAAACTGATCCGCAAGCGCGTGCCAAAGGCGTTTCTTTGTTACTGGCCGACACGCATCTGGAAGGCTTTAAAAAAGGCACTAATCTGGACAAGATTGGCCTGCATGCGCAAGATACTTCGGAACTGTTCTTTGACAATGTCAAGGTGCCGAAAGACCAGTTACTCGGTCAACCGGGGCAGGGTTTTGCTTATTTGATGCAGGAATTACCGCGTGAGCGTACCGCCATCGCAGCAACAGCCTTGGGTGCAATTCGTGGTTCTATTGATGTGACCACGCAATATGTGAAAGAGCGTCAGGCTTTTGGTCAGGCCATCGGTCAATTCCAGAATACTCGCTTTGTTTTGGCACAAGCGAAAATTGATGAATTGGCGACCGCAGCTTTTTATAACCAGAATCTTGAGCTTTATATGCAAGGGAAACTGGATGTCGAAACTGCAGCGGCATTGAAAAGTTTTTCTACCGATATGCAGATGAAGATTGCTGACAATCTGCTTCAGCTCTTTGGTGGTTATGGCTACATGACTGAATATCCAATTTCACGCTTCTTTGTCGATGCCCGTATTCAACGGATTTATGGCGGTACCAATGAAATCATGAAAGAAATTGTAGCGCGTGGTCTGTTAGGACGTTAATTTATGAATGAAAAAAAGAGTCCTTTTTAAGGACTCTTTTTTTACAGGCAAGCTATAGCAAAGAGCCGTGACTCTGTTTTAAATTTTATGATTTCAAGACATTCAAACATTCATGAATAAAAATGGGCAGATCATTGGGCAGGCGCGATGAGATCAACTGGTTATTATCATTTACCAGTTCTACATCATAATAGGTTCCACCCGCATGCTGTACGCGACTCGCATGCGCCCGGATACTGGTAATAATCCGATTTTTCAGCACATCTGCTTCACACAGTAATAAGGATGCATCACATAAACTGAAAATAGCTTTTTTGGCCTGATTGAAGGCATGGATGAACTGTAGCACCCGAACATCGTTAGAGAGAGAAACCGCAGATTCGCCCCCTGGAATCAGCAAGGCATCAAAGTCATCAATACTGATTTGTTCGATGCCACGGTCGATGGTCACGGCAGAACAGCCATGCAGCCCATAGACCACTTTGCCGGCGTTAAGTTCGATATTGCAGACGCTATGATGGGCAGCCAGCAAGGCAGCCACTGGCTCTAGGTATTCTTGGTCTTCAAAATTATTTGTTATAAGTACTGCTATTCTTTTTGGCATGATTGATCCCCCCAACTCATGATTTAAATTAGACTAGCTGTTAAAGGTTGAAAAAACGTCTCTGCTTTGTAGCAGAGTAGTAATTTCATGTAAAAAATCTAGGAAAATCAATATTAAATAAGAGAAATGAGCGTGAGGAGCGTGCATTTTATTGTGAAAGATATCTCAGATTTTAATAGGTCAAAAAAGACAAGTACAAAGCTATTATTTTAATTTTCTTATGCTTAAAACCGCTATATAGATTAAGAAATAGTGATATTTCATATTCATTAAAATCAGTTAAGATGGACAGGCTAAGTTTACAATTTGATAATGTAAATCAAGCCAAAATGCTGAACTAAATGTTACCAGATATGACTAAAAGCGATGAGTGGTTAAAACCAACTGTCTGTTTTTAAGACTTAATCTAGCAATGTCATATTGCGTAACATTTTAAAGCTCACTATTGTTATACTGAACAGATAAGGTTTATGAAGGGCGACATAACAATGATCAACGACGATCAAAACACCACGACTTCTCTTGATTTGGCAAAAATTCGTGAGGATATCGATTCTGTTGATCAGCAAATCCAGCAATTGATTAACCGCCGGGCACGTTTGGCTGAAGCAGTTGCAAAAGCAAAGTTTGCTTCAGAAGAAAGTCCGCTGTTTTACCGCCCAGAACGTGAAGCACAGGTGTTGCGCAATGTCATGGAGCGTAATGAAGGGCCATTGTCCGACACCACCATGGCACGTCTGTTCCGTGAAATCATGTCCGCTTGTCTTGCGCTTGAAGCTCCGCAAAGTATTGCGTTTCTAGGGCCAGTCGGAACCTATACCCATTCTGCGGTACTCAAGCACTTTGGTCATGATGCGGTGGTTCGACCTTTACCGACAATTGATGAAGTCTTCCGTGAAGTCGAGGCGGGCAGTGCCCATTATGGTTTGGTGCCGGTGGAAAATTCCTCTGAAGGTGTAGTCAATCATACCCTGGACTGTTTTAAAACTTCGAACCTGAATGTGATTGGCGAAGTTGAATTGCCGATTCATCATCAATTTCTGATTTCTGAAAATACCCGTAAAGACAGTATTAAACAGATTTATGCACATCAGCAGACTTTGGCGCAATGTCGTAAATGGCTAGACGCGCATTATCCGGGTGTAGAACGTGTGGCTTTAAGTTCTAATGCTGAGGCTGCGCGCCGTATTCAAAATGAATGGCATTCTGCTGCGATTGCTTCTGAAATTGCATCAAGTATTTATAATCTTGAAATTATGCATGGCAATATTGAGGACAATCCGGAAAATACCACACGTTTCTTGGTGATTGGCCGTGAAAAAGTGCCTCAAAGTGGCAATGATAAAACCTCATTACTGATTTCTGCACATGACCGTGCTGGTGCATTGCTGGAAATTCTGGCGCCATTTGCCAAGCACAATATCAGCTTGACCAGTATTGAAACGCGTCCAGCACTTCCGGAAAAATGGGCTTATGTGTTCTTCATTGATCTTGAAGGTCATATTGAGCAGGAACATGTCAAAGCTGCAATTGCAGAAATTCGTCCTTTAGTTAAAGAAGTTCGCGTGCTCGGTTCATATCCTGCAGCTGTACTTTAAGTCAGCTATCCGTGGTCAGGGCGAGGGTGCTGACCACTGTTTTATACCTAAAATTGGAAGTCTAAAATGTCGTTTGTTCCAGCCAATTCAGGCATCTCAAAATTAAAGCCATATCAGCCAGGTAAACCGATCAGTGAACTTGAGCGTGAGTTGGGTCTTACCGATATCGTCAAGCTGGCATCCAATGAAAATCCACTGGGTTGTTCAGATAAAGTCAAAGAAGCAGTCGCTGCGGAAATTGCTGAAATTGGCCGTTATCCAGATGGAGGTGGCTTTATCCTGAAAGATCAGATTAAAACTCAGTTTGGTTTTAATCATGATCAGATTACGCTTGGCAATGGTTCAAACGACTTGCTAGAAATGTTTGCCCGTGCCTTCGTTTCTTCAAGCGATTCTGTGGTATATAGCCAGCACGCATTTGCAGTTTATGCACTGGTCACTCAAGCCATTAATGCACAAGCGATTGAAGTACCTGCCAAAGGTTTTTCACATGACCTTGAAGCTATGGCAGCAGCAATTCAGAACAATACCAAACTTGTCTTCATTGCCAATCCGAACAATCCGACCGGAACCTGGTTCGAAGAAGCCGAATTTGAAGCTTTCATGCAAAAAGTCCCTGCAAATGTAATTGTGGTGCTAGACGAAGCGTATGTGGAATATTTCCCGGAAAATTTCAATAGCCTGAAATTCCTGCAACAATATCCAAATCTGATTGTCAGCCGTACTTTATCGAAGTGCTATGGTCTGGCTGCACTGCGTGTCGGTTTTGCCTTGGCATCGGTTGAAGTGACCGATTATTTAAACCGTATTCGTCAGCCATTTAACGTCAATCATTTGGCCATGGTCGCTGCGGTGGCTGCACTGAAAGATGAAGACTTTATCGCGCGTTCTCGCGAAGTAAATAAAGCCGGTATGGCTCAACTTGAAGCAGGTTTTAAGGCTTTGGGTCTGAACTATGTGCCTTCTCGTGCTAACTTTATTCTGGTTGATGTACAGGCAGACCCAGCAGCAACCTTCAACGGTTTGCTGAAACAAGGGGTGATTGTACGTCCGGTCGGTATTTCCAGCCACATTCGTGTATCGATTGGTACTGAAGCAGAAAACGCGAAATTCTTAAGCGCGCTTGCTACAGTATTGGGTTTAGAGGCAAAAGCTTAATTCATGTCGCAGCCATTGTTTGAAAAAGTTGCATTTATTGGGCTTGGACTGATTGGTTCAAGTCTGGCGCGTGTCATTCAAGCCGAGCACTTGGCCAATGACATTGTGGCATCGACACGTTCGTCCAAGACTTTGGAAGATGCCAAGGCACTTGGTCTGATTTCTGCAGGCTATGCCGATCCTGTAGATGCAGTCAAAGGTGCAGATCTGATTGTTCTGGCTTTGCCGGTACGTGCCACACAAAAAGTACTTGAGCTGATTCAGCCGTATTTGACGGAAAATGTCATTATTACTGATGTGGGAAGTACCAAAGGTAATGTGGTCGATGCGGCTAAAGCGGTCTTTGGTGACCAGCTTCCAGCAGGTTTTGTGCCGGGTCATCCGATTGCAGGTGCAGAGCATACCGGTGTACATGCAGGAAAAGTCGATCTATTTGCCAATCACAAGGTAATTTTGACGCCACTGCCAAGCAGTAGCGATTGGGCCGTGGAGAAGCTGATTCAACTGTGGCAAGCGGCCAAAGCCGAAGTGATTTGCATGGATGTGGACAAGCACGATGAAGTGCTGGCACATACCAGTCATCTTCCGCATCTCATGGCATTCAACTTGGTTGAACAGCTGGCCAAACGTGAAGACAACTTAGACATATTTCGTTATGCTGCCGGTGGCTTCCGCGATTTCTCGCGGATTGCCGCCAGTGATCCACAAATGTGGCATGACATCTTTTTTGCCAACAAAAAAGCAGTTCTGAATGCCGTAGATGGCTTTGAACAGCAGCTCGCGATGATTCGCAAATTGATCGAAGATGAAGATTCCCAAGCATTGATGGGCTTATTGGGTCATGCGCAGGCAGCTCGCCAGCATTTCAACCATATGCTCGCCAAGAAACCTTTCATGGAGAAAAATAAAGTGACACAACAATTTACCATTCAGCCGGGTGCCAAGACATTTCAAGGTAAATTTACCGTGCCAGGTGACAAATCTGTGTCACATCGCTCGATCATGTTTGGTGCCATCGCTGAAGGTACAACACATGTGACTGGTTTCCTTGAAGGTGAAGATGCACTGGCAACTTTGCAGGCTTTTCGTGATATGGGCGTCAGCATCGAAGGCCCTAAAAATGGTGAAGTTACTATTCATGGCGTCGGTATGCATGGTCTTAAAGTGCCACAGTCTGCCATTTATATGGGCAACTCAGGCACTTCAATGCGTTTGCTGTCCGGTATGCTGGCAGCGCAGAAATTTGATTCAGTGATGACCGGTGATGCATCCCTATCTAAACGCCCAATGGAACGTATTGCCAAGCCTTTACGTGAAATGGGTGCACTGATCCAGACCACGGGTGAACGTGGAACTCCGCCTGTCTCGATTACAGGCAACCAGCAACTACAAGGCATTCAGTACGATTTGCCAATGGCATCAGCGCAGGTAAAATCAGGTATTTTGCTGGCGGGCCTATGGGCAAATGGCGAAACCGCAGTGACTGAACCTGAACCAACCCGCGACCATACTGAGCGTATGCTGCGTGCATTTGGTTATGAGGTGAAAACCGAAGGCAATCGTATTTCATTACAAGGTGGCGGAAAGCTGGTCGGAACCAATATCCAGGTGCCATCTGATATTTCTTCTGCGGCCTTCTTTATGGTCGGCGCTGCGATTACTGAAAATTCGGATGTGACCTTAGAGGCTGTTGGTATCAATCCGACCCGTACTGGCGTGATCGAAATCCTGAAACAGATGGGTGCGGACATTACCGTTGAAAATGAACGCATTGCTGGCGGTGAACCGATTGCAGATATCCGTATTCGTGGTACGCGTACGCTTAAAGGCATTCATATGCCTGAAGATCAGGTGCCATTGGCGATTGATGAATTCCCGGCGCTGTTTATTGCTGCTGCCTGTGCCGAAGGTCAGACGATTTTGACCGGTGCTGCCGAGCTTCGCGTAAAAGAATCGGACCGTATTCAGGTGATGGCAGATGGCCTGCAAACCATGGGCATTGACTGTACCCCAACTGAAGATGGCATTATTATCGAAGGGAAGGGCAAATCAGGTGACTGGTCGCCAATCTTTACCGGTGGTGAAATTGAATCGCATCATGATCATCGCATTGCAATGAGTTTTTCGATTGCCGGTTTACGTAATTCGGAGCAGATCAAGATTGTCGGTACGGAAACGGTAGCCACCAGTTTCCCGACCTTTACAGAACTGACCTCAATTGCAGGTTTGCCTATTCAAGTTTCAGAATAATTTTTAAAATTATGTGAAACAGCCAAGCTTTTGCTTGGCTGTTTTGTTTATATTGCTTATGCTAAACCCATACAAGAAAAAAGCCATTAGGATGTAGCGATGCGAAAATTAAAATTCATGGCCAATACACGAAGCCAGCAACCCCGGGATGGTCAGGAAACCCAGGAATATGTAGCGCATTTTCTTGCCGAAACATTAGGTAAACATGGCTTTCAGACCTTAAGTCAAAGTGGTGCTCAGGTTGCCGTGAGCGTGGATGAACATGCTTTGCCCTTATCTGTGAGTTGTGAAACCAGAGATGAGCAGGGGCATCTGGTCTGTGAAATTGCCTCATATCCTGAAGAAGAACAAGATTGGCTCGATCGTATTGCCGAACGAAGTCTGCTCAATCAGCTTGCACAAGCAGTAGAAAGCTCGCTCAAAGAGCAGGAAAGCTTTAGCGAGTTTGAATGGAAGAACTAATTCATAACTCCACTATAATTTGATCTCAATGCCAAAGTGAGTATCTGATACTCAGCTATTTTCGTGCATCAGATGCATGAGAAGCTTATGCCGCGATTATCCCAAGTCTGACGCGTTTTATGACATGGGATCTGCCAGAATCTGAACAAGCATTTGCAACAGGATGGCAAAAATGGCTAGAGAATATGGCAGCTCATGAAGAATATGTGTTTTTGACAGCCATGCGGAAAGTCTGGAATTTATGGGGCTTTGTGGTTTAGATCGTTTAATGGGTGAAGTGCCACAGCTTGGAATTTGGATCAAGGAAAGCCAGCATGGTCATAAATATGGTTGTGAAACGGTTGATGCTCTGGTTGGTTATGCCCTTGATGACTTAAATCGTCAGCGATTGATTTATCCTGTAGTCGAAGAAAATTGAGCGAGCCGAAAAGTCATTGAACGTTTGGGTGGAAAGATTGTTGATGTTGATATAGTACAACAAGCTAAATGTCGGGCAATGATTTATCACTTAGCTGAAAAACTGCTGTGAGAAGCATAAAAAAACCCATCATCTGACGGGTTTTATTATTTAGCCAAGCGCTAAGTAGCGGGTCATTGCAATCCGCAATTGCTTTAAATAGCCAGTAAAGAAATGATTGGCACCAGGCAATACGGTCACTAAATGACGCTGTGGTTTTGCCCATTCAATCATATCCGACAGCAGGGTTACTTCATCACCCTCACCATGAATGAACAGAATATCACCTTTAATTGCTGGCGTAACATAATGGCGAATACCGGCAACTGTTGCAGTTGGCAGTCCACATAAAATAGTTTGTTTGGGTTGCAGTTCTACAGGTAAGGCTGCATAGCTCTTTGCCATGACATGCGCACCAAAACTAAAACCGCCCGCATAAAAAGACAGCCCAATATGCTGACTGCGAGCAAACCGAATGATTTCTAATACATCATCCGTCTCACCGAAGCCCTCGTCGTGTATACCTTCACTTTGACCAGAACCGCGAAAACTCGGACGATACACAACACAGCCACGTTCCATATACATTTGTGCCAATAGAACGGGAACCTTGTGCTGGGGCGTACCACCTTGCAAGGGATGGGGGTGACAAACTACCGCGAATCCTTTCACTTCACCCTGAGGATAATCCACAAAAACTTCAATCTGACCCGCAGGTCCTTGAAGGAAAATTTGCTCGGACATATAAATACCGATGATTAACAGGAGAATCGCGCATTTTAACGATTATGGTGAATAAAAACATGAATTGGAATTAAAATAAGCAGACTGATATAGTTTGATTAATCATTTTTTGACCAGGTTGCCATGCTCGCTTTAATTTCTCCAGCCAAAACGCTCGATTACGATACCCCATTACCGACTGACCAATTTACTCAAGCCAGATTATTAGAACATTCGCAGGATTTGATCAAAGCTTGTCGCACACTTTCTGCAACAGAAATTTCCAGTTTGATGAGTGTCAGTGAAAAAATTGCCAATTTAAATACAGCACGTTTCCAGGACTGGCAACCAGATTTTAATTTAGCCAATGCACGTCAGGCTATTTTTGCCTTTAAAGGAGATGTCTATACCGGTCTGGATGCTTATAGCTTAAAGCAGGAAGATCTGCACTTTGCACAACAGCATTTGCGTATGTTGTCTGGTTTATATGGGCTTTTGCGTCCCTTGGATCTGATGATGCCCTATCGTCTGGAAATGGGAACCAAATTGGCCAATTCTCGCGGGCATAACTTATACGACTTCTGGGCACATCACATCACTGATCTGATCAATCAAGATTTAGCAGCAGCCCAGTCTGAGATCTTGGTGAATATTGCTTCTGATGAATATTATAAATCGGTGAACGAGCGCAAAATTCAGGCAGAGATTATTAAGCCAGTATTTCTGGATCAGAAAAATGGCAAATATAAAGTGATTAGTTTCTATGCTAAAAAAGCACGTGGTTTGATGGCACGTTTTATTGTTGAAAATAGAATTGAACGTGCCGAAGAACTCAAAGCATTCAATACCGATGGCTATTATTTTGATGCCGATAGTTCACTTAAAGGTGAATTGGTATTTAAACGTGATGAACAAATCAGTGCATAAATAACGTTATTCCGCTACCGCATAGAATAATTGGTTTCTAGGCGGTATTGGGAGCTATGAGTATTGAAATTTTATTTATCCAGCTTTAATCGTTTTTTAAATATTGAGTGCCAGGGGAGTTGATTGGCTGCACTTCGGTACAAATGTGGTTTTTAGCGTCTTTCCCAAATTTTAAGTTAGATAAAAAATTAGAATTATCGCTGAACTCATTGAAATAATGCGTAAAATCTCATTTATCGAGTTGTTTTTTACAGAAAATTGAAACTGATATTTCTGGGAAAAGCTGAATAAAATAGCTCAAGTTAATATATTTCAAATCAGGGAATTTTCATTAATTTTTATATTTTTCTTTCCAATAGAAATTTTTATTTAAATAAATAAGTATTTAATATTCAAATATTTAATTTATTAACTTTGGGGAGTATTTAGCGCAAGAGATTTTTTGAGAAAGAATGAAAAATTAATTAAGTAATAATAAATAAAACGATAGAAAAATATCGCTAAACGGTTTAAGAAGTGCATTCTATCGGGTTAAATGTAAAGTAAGTCACAAGTTTATTAGGTTTTTTGTTAGCATAATTGCACAGTGTTACAAAGCAGAATAATAAAAATGAAAATACATGCTATTCCTGTTTTTGTGTTAATGGTCAGTGTATTAGGATTCTGCGTGCATAAACAGGCAGAAATCAGAAAATACGAAAAAATCCGTCATGTCTTGAATGAAGCGCGTGACTCCAGCAAATTGTTAGACTCTAATCGGCATCGACATTAACACATGCATCAATTTTCTTTTTTTCAATTTAGCGTAATTAATAAAATTAACTCAATAATAAATATAATAAAATATTAAAAATATTCGAATTAAATAGATTGATTTTAAATAAAGTATAAAATCAAAGAAGCAATCAGAAATCAATGTGTTATAATTTGCCACCTATAAAGATGAAGCAAACTTCATCTTTCTAAGCATTTGATTTATATCATTAAATAGAGCTGCATAAAAGTTATGCAGCTTTTTTGTTTAGATTTTTTGGGGTTTTTATAGCATAGCCCTGGGGCTGTAAGCTGTTCAAACATTTGAACCCGTCAAATGGCTATACTGGCATATTCGTTGCTAACACATCCTCAAAATAAATGAATTTTTTGTGAAATTTCATTTATTTGACGGCGTGCTTGAAGCATAAAGTTTACTCAATAGGGGCTAGGTCATGACGACTCCTAATCCATCTTCAGAAAATATGCTTGAACGTCTGTTTAAACTGAGTGAAAACAAAACCAGTTTCCGTACAGAAGTTCTGGCTGGTGTAACTACATTCTTAACCATGTGTTACATCATTATTGTCAATCCAATGATCTTGTCCGAAACAGGGATGGATCATGGGGCTGTCTTTGTAGCAACCTGTCTTGCAGCTGCGATTGGCTGTTTAGTCATGGGCCTGATTGCGAATTATCCAATTGCGCTGGCACCAGGCATGGGCTTAAATGCCTTCTTTACCTATTCTGTATGTCTGGGAATGGGGGTGCCTTGGCAAACCGCCTTGGGTGCAGTTTTTGTTTCAGGTCTGGTCTTTATTGCCATTAGCCTGTTTAAAATACGTGAAGCCATTGTCAATGCAATTCCAATGTCGCTCAAGCTCGCGATTGGTGGTGGTATTGGCTTGTTCCTGGCATTGGTGGCACTGAAAAATGCCGGAATTATTGTGGATAATCCAGCCACACTGGTGGGCTTGGGTGATCTGAAACAACCTTCTGTATTATTAGCACTTTTTGGCTTTTTGTTGGTTGTGGTAATGCACCAGTTTAAAGTCCGTGGTGCGATTATCATCAGTATTCTGGTGGTGACTGCCATTGCAACGGCACTAGGTTATAACGAATTCCAGGGTGTAGTGGGTCATATTCCATCGCTAGCGCCAACATTCATGCAAATGGATTTTGAAGGCCTCTTTACTGCCAGTTTAATTGGGGTGATTTTTGTTTTCTTCCTGGTCGATCTGTTTGACTCTACCGGGACGTTGGTCGGTGTTTCGCATCGTGCAGGTCTGTTAAAAGACGGGAAATTACCACGTTTGAAGAAAGCCTTATTTGCTGACTCATCAGCGATTGTTGCTGGTGCGGCACTGGGTACTTCTTCAACTACGCCTTATATTGAATCTTCTGCGGGTGTGGCAGCAGGTGGTCGTACCGGTCTAACCGCCGTGGTGGTTGGATTACTATTTATTGCCTGTTTATTCCTGGCACCGCTTGCACAATCAGTTCCGAGTTTTGCCACTGCGCCAGCATTGTTATTTGTTGGTGTGTTGATGATTCAGGGTATCGTCCATATTGACTGGGAAGATATTACTGAGGCAGTACCGGCATTTTTAACCATCGTATTTATGCCATTTACCTATTCGATTGCGGATGGTATTGCGATGGGCTTTATCAGCTATGCACTGATCAAGTTGTTGACTGGTAAGGCTGCGACTGTACCGTATATGGTCTGGATTATTGCTGTTCTATGGACGCTTAAATTCGCACTGTTTGGTGGCTAATTTTTCTACATTCAGAAAGGGTGTAAACTGAGTTTGCGCCCTTTTTTATTATTTAAAGGTTTCACGAGGAGAAGTGATGAACCGTCTTGAGTTGATTCGCGCTTTGCCAAAAGCCGAGCTTCATGTTCATATTGAAGGCACTTTTGAGCCTGAGCTAATGTTTGCAATCGCTCAGCGTAATCAGATTGCCATCCCGTATAAATCTGTCGAGGAAGTTAAGCAGGCTTATAATTTCCATAATCTTCAGTCCTTCCTGGATATTTATTATGCCGGGGCCAATGTACTGATCCATGAACAGGACTTTTATGACCTGGCTTGGGCCTATTTTGAAAAATGTGCCGAAGACAATGTGGTGCATACAGAAATGTTCTTCGATCCGCAAACGCATACCGACCGTGGAATTGCTTTTGCGACCGTCATCAATGGCCTGCAAAAAGCCTGCGATGATGCCAAGGCCAAGCTTGGAATCAGCTCACATTTGATCATGTGTTTCCTGCGTCATTTAAGTGAAGAGGCGGCCTTTGAAACGCTGGAGCAGGCATTGCCCTATAAAGACCAGATTATTGCGATTGGTCTGGATTCAAGTGAAGTCGGGCATCCACCTTCTAAATTTGAACGTGTCTTTGCCAAAGCGCGTGAAGTAGGGTTTTTGGTCGTAGCACATGCGGGCGAAGAAGGCCCGGCAGAATATGTCTGGGAAGCTCTGGATTTACTGAAAGTTAATCGTATTGATCATGGGGTGCGTTCAGAAGAAGATTCTGAGTTAATGCAACGGTTGATTCGCGAAAAAATGCCCTTAACGGTGTGCCCGCTGTCAAATCTGAAGCTTTGTGTGGTCGAGGATATGCAGCAGCATAATATCCGTCGTCTCTTGCAGCAGGGTGTCCATGTTACAGTCAACTCAGATGATCCATCCTATTTTGGTGGCTATATGAATGACAACTTTATTGCCATTGCTGAAGCGCTAGACTTGAGTAACGAGGAATTAAAGCAGTTGGCAACGCACTCCTTTGAAGCGTCGTTTATTCCAGAGGCTGAAAAAGAGAAATGGATCAACCAGATCCGTGCCTTGATTTAAGTTTTTACAAAAGGCAGAGTTCGCTCTGCCTTTATCATTTTTATAGGCCAATATGAAATTGAAAAGTTTAATTCTGCTCCTCAGCATATTGTTGATTTCTGCCTGTTCTAGTGCGGATATGACATTGACACAACGTACTTTAAAACCTTTGATTGAATATCAATGCAGTAAAGAGCTGCAAAATTCCAAAGTTTGGAAAGTTTCGACCTACTTAATGCAGGACACCAGTAAAGTTGAACTTGAGAAAAATGTGTGTTCATGTGTAGGTGAGCATGCGTTAAAAGATGTGCCTGCCAAAACTTTGTTAAAAGCCACAGTTGATGAAGCAGCCAAAAAAGAACTGACGCAAAAAGCGATTGCAAACAGTCTCAGAAGTTGTCTCAAGGAATTTATTTAATGAAACAGCCTGCAAGCACAGACTGGGAACATTATTTAGCCCATATTAATGGTCTAACTATTTATCCTGTTGGGTCATACTTTTTAATACATGATCTTTATCGATAAAATGATGTTTAAAGGCTGCGGCAATATGGCCAACCAGTAGAATGCCGACTGCCCAGGAAAGCCAGATATGCAAGGGCTTAACAATAGCGGTCACAGCCGAGTTTTCGGCAATGAGGGGTGGCAGGTTAAATAAATACAGCACCGGTGCTGGATAACCCAAACTCCAACTATACAAACAACCTGTAAGGGGTAGGGCAATCAGCATGAAATACAGCGCCAGATGACCAGCATGTGCCAACGTTTTCATCCGCGGTGACATACTCTCAGGCAGTGACGGCGCCGGATGGGTATAGCGCCAGAAAATTCGAACAACGAGCAGGAAAATAATGGTGGTTGCAATATTTTTATGCAGTGAAATCACATCACCCTTAAAGCTGCCATCAACCTCATAACTTAAAAAATTACCACTATAAAAACCGATGAGCCAGGCCGCAATAAAAATAACCGCCATGATCCAATGCAGCCATTGCGCTGTTCGTGTGTAATACAGTGATTTATTCATCTAGATATTCCGTTGCTCTTCAATAAGGCCGAACCTTAGCAAAGGGTGAATCAATTCAGCAATTCCAAATCTGCAACGCTATGGTGGCTTTCATGCAACATCTATTAAATTGGTTGGCTGTAGATTAAACATGCTTAGTGATTTTTAGATTTCTTATTCAGGTGAATTTCGGCACAATAGCGACAGTCTTCATCTATGAATGAATAAGGAATATATCTGTGAAAAAATTATTGGCTGTACTTGCACCACTGACTCTGGTTTTATCAGCGTGTACAGCGACAGGCACTTCTGAGGCGCCAAGTACCACTCAACAACTGGGCGGCACTGCGCTTAAAATCGCGATCAATGCAAAATGCACCACTGAACTGAATAATATTCTTGCGTGGCAAACGGCAACACGTTTAATGACCACAACACAAAAGCAAAATATCCAGTCTGAAATTTGTGGCTGTGTCAGCGAAAAAGCACCGCAAAATGTGACAGCGGTTGATTTGGCGACTGCTGCGATTGATCCGGTGGCACGTACCACAATCGTGGGCAATGTGGTTGCAAAAACCATTAACGCTTGTGTGGCTGAAGCTGTAAACTAAGCCAAGATTAAATTGAAATAGGCTGACAGGTTCAGCCTATTTTTTATGGGAAATGACATGAAAATTGCTGGTGTAGATGAAGCAGGGCGTGGACCGCTGGTCGGTTCAGTGGTGGCGGCCGCGGTAATTTTAGATCCAAATAACCCGATTGAAGGTTTAAATGACTCTAAAAAACTGACTGAAAAGAAACGTGAAAAACTTTTTATCGAAATTCAGGAAAAAGCGCTGGCTTGGGCAATTGCTGAGGCGTCAGCAGCAGAAATTGATGAGCATAATATTCTGCAGGCATCCTTACTGGCAATGCGCCGTGCTGTAGAAGCTTTAGCGATTCAACCTGAGCATGTGCTGGTCGATGGCAATAAAGTCCCTCAGGGGCTAACGATGAGCTGTGACGCGATCATTGGTGGCGATGCTTTGCATGCAGAAATTTCTGCTGCTAGTATTCTGGCCAAAGTTACCCGTGATCATCAAATGATTGAGATGGATCTAAAGCATCCACAATTTGGTTTTGCCAAGCACAAGGGCTATCCAACCAAAGCACATTTTGAAGCGATTGCCTTGCATGGGGTGATTGATGAGCACCGTCGTAGTTTTGGGCCGGTAAAAAAGGTAGTTGCAGCATTGCTGGAACAGCAGGGCGCAGAACTTTAATTCTTATTTAATTTAAAGGTTCTGAATATTGAAATGTGTATTCATTAAAGTATAGATCAATTAAAAGCGGCTTCAAAGCCGCTTTATGATTTACACAAAAATTAACGGTTAAAGTTATTTTGTGTTTGGTTTTCATCTTCATACGAAGGTTGGAAATCCTGATCGATATGCTGAAGATGTTCATGCATTGCACGTTCATGCTGGATACGCTGGTAAATCTCTTCACGGTGCACAGAGACTTCTTTCGGAGCATTGACCCCAATACGAACCTGATTACCTTTTACACCAAGCACAGTCACGCTGACTTGGTCTCCAATCATTAAAGTTTCCCCGACACGTCGAGTCAAAATCAGCATGTTTCTCTCCTTGCAAAATGCAAAACCTGCAATCTATTGAATATAAAACAAAAACACAACCAAAAATTAAAAAATAAAATCTGGATAGAAATTCTGTCATCTGGGTGAAAGATTTTAATCTATCTCAGTTTTTTAAAAATCCTCAGGCTTAATATAACAGAGCCACTATAAAAAAAACTATAGTGGCTCTGAATTTTTGTAGAGATTTATAGAATACTGTCAAACAATGACAATATTTTGTCATTCCTCTTAAGCGCGTACGCTTGATTCACCTTGTTCGCGGTCTAGACCGAAGGCGGTATGCAGTGAACGAACTGCAAGTTCCAGATAGTTTTCTTCAATAATCACTGAAATTTTGATTTCAGAAGTAGAGATCATCAGGATGTTAATACCTTCAGCTGCCAGTGCGGTAAACATTTTGCTTGCAACACCTGCATGTGAACGCATGCCTACACCGACGATAGAAACTTTGACGATATCTGAACGGGTAGCGACTTCACGTGCACCAATTTCCTGAGCGGTTGCTTCGAGAATGGCTTTGGCCTTGTTCAATTCGCTGCGGTTGACTGTAAAAGTAAAATCAGTCGTACCATCTTCTTCAACGTTCTGGATAATCATATCCACTTCAACATTGGCATCACCAATCGGGCACAAAATTTTAGAGGCGATGCCCGGTTCATCAGGTACACCTAAAATCGTTAATTTTGCTTCGTCACGGTTAAATGCGATACCGGAGATAATTGGCTGTTCCATATTGTCTTCCAATTCAGTCGTAATAAGTGTACCCACGTTTTGCTTAAATTCTTCGTCGAATGCGCCATCATTGTCATTGTCGAAGCTGGATAATACGCGTAAAGGTACTTGATATTTACCGGCAAATTCAACTGCACGAATTTGCAGGACTTTTGAACCCAGTGACGCCATTTCAAGCATTTCTTCAAAGGAAATACGGTCAACTTTCTTGGCTTTGGGTGCAACACGTGGATCAGTGGTATATACGCCATCAACGTCTGTATAAATCTGGCATTCATCGGCTTTTAGTGCAGCAGCAATCGCGACACCTGAAGTATCAGAACCGCCGCGGCCTAAAGTGGTGGTATTGCCATGCTCGTCAAAACCCTGGAAACCTGCAACTACAAGTACACGGCCAGCATCCAGATTCGAGTTCAGGACTTCAGTATCAATTGATTCGATACGTGCCTTATTGAATGAGCTGTCGGTTTTCATGCCAACCTGGCGACCTGTTAGTGATTTTGCTTCAACGCCAATAGAGTTGAGCGCCATCGCTAACATAGAAATCGTAACCTGCTCACCCGTAGAGACCATCTGGTCTAGTTCACGTGGGTCAGGGGTTTCGGTAATGGCTTTCGCGAGAGCAAGCAGACGATTGGTTTCGCCACTCATCGCTGATACAACCACAACCACCTTGTGGCCATGGTCATGCCAGCGTTTCACACGACGAGCAACATTTAAAATGCGCTCGGGAGTACCCATAGAGGTACCGCCATATTTTTGAACGATTAGTGCCATAGTTGTTCCATATAAGCCATGACCCTGATAGTCCTATCAGGGTCAGTTACACAAAATTGAAGTTTTATTTTGCTGCCAGCCAGGCAGTTAAATCTGCCATCACCGGAGCAAACTTCTCGTTAAGTGGCGCGCCACCTTGTGCCAAGTCAGGTTTACCACCACCTTTACCACCCAGCTCAGTTGCCAGATGTTTGATGATGTCACCCGCTTTTATAGATGCAGTAAAGTCTTTTGCTACAGATGCGATCAAGCTCACCTTGTCACCCTCTACACCTGCAAGCACAATGACTGCATTTTCTAATTTTGATTTCACACCGTCATGCAGGTTGCGTAGTGCTTTCGCATCCATATTTTCAACGGTTGTAATCAAGGTTACACGACCTGCAATGGTTTGAACTTGGCTTAGAAGTTCACCGGCTTGCAGGCTAGCAAGTTTCTGATTCAGTTGTTCGATCTGTTTTTGCAAGCCAGAGGCAGTATCAACTAACGCTTCAACTTTTTCTAAAGTCTGGTCTTTTTGCGCTTTGAGCAAACTGTTAATCGTATTGATGTCACGATCGGCTTTTTGTGCAACTTCAACTGCTTTGGTGCCTGTCACTGCTTCAATACGACGTATACCTGCTGCAACACCACCTTCAGAAGTGATCTTGAACAGACCGATGTCACCGGTACGTTTTACGTGAATACCACCGCAAAGCTCGATGGAGAAATTTTTCTCTTCAATCACTGACCCCATTGACAATACACGGACTTCGTCACCGTATTTTTCGCCGAACAGCATCATCGCGCCTTTGGCTTTGGCAGATTCAATATCCAGCAGTTCAGTAGAAACAGCCGTATTGGCAATCACTTCAGCATTGACCAGACGTTCAATTTCTTGCAGCTGTTCAAAGCTAACCGGTTGATCATTGGCAAAGTCAAAACGTAACACATCAGATGCGACCAATGAACCCTTTTGTTGTACATGTGAGCCCAGAATTTGACGCAGCGCAGCATGTAACAAGTGAGTCGCAGAGTGGTTGCGCGCAGTTGCTGCACGGATGTCTGCTTTCACAGTCGCTTCAACAGATTGAGATGCTTTTAAGCTACCCATGGTCACGATGCCTTGGTGTACAAATGCACCACCAGATTTCTTGGTGTCCTGAACTTCGAAAATCCCGGTATCGTTTTTGAAAATACCTGTATCACCGATTTGACCACCGCTTTCTGCATAGAAAGGAGTCTGGTTGAGTACGATTAAAGCTTCGTCGCCTTCAACGACTTCATCCACTTGTTCGCCATCTTTATAGATTGCGATGATTTGGCCTTCGCCTGCAGTTGCATCATAACCATCAAACTGAGTTTCGCCTTCAACTTTGACAACACTGTTGTAATCGATCGCGAATTTACCTGCATCACGCGCACGTTGACGCTGTGCTGCCATTTCAACTTCAAAGCCAGCTTCGTCAATGCTTAAGTCACGTTCACGTGCGATATCCGCAGTTAAGTCCGTCGGGAAACCGTAAGTGTCGTAAAGTTTGAAAACCACTTCACCCGGAATCACAGAACCTTTTAACTGTGCCAATTCGCCTTCAAGCAACTTCAAACCTTGCTCAAGTGTTTTGGCAAATTGTTCTTCTTCTTTGAGCAGTTGAGCTTCGATACGTGCTTGTTGTGCTGCAAGTTCTGGATATGCTTCGCCCATCACTTCAATAAGCGGCTGCAACATTTTATGGAAGAATGAACCGGTCGCACCCAGTTTGTTACCGTGACGCACTGCACGGCGGATGATACGACGCAGTACATAACCACGACCTTCATTTGAAGGATTAACACCATCAGCAATCAGGAATGAGCATGAACGTGCATGGTCAGCAACCACTTTAAGTGAAGCAGGGTATTGTACAGGTGTGCCTTTTTCAGCCGCTTCAGCTTCAAGTGCAGTAGTATCCAGACCAATGATCTCAGCCGCAGCTTTAAGTAAATGCTGGAATAAATCAATTTCGTAGTTTGAGTTGACATGCTGTAAAACTGCAGAAATACGCTCAAGACCCATACCAGTATCTACAGAAGGCGCTGGAAGCGGATGAAGTACGCCATCACTCGTGCGGTTAAACTGCATGAAAACGTTGTTCCAGATTTCAATGAAACGGTCGCCATCTTCTTCAGGTGTGCCAGGCAGGCCACCCCAGATGTGATCGCCATGGTCAAAGAAAATTTCAGAACATGGACCGCAAGGACCGGTGTCACCCATTGCCCAGAAGTTATCTGATGCGTATTGACCACCTTTGTTGTCACCAATACGGATAATGCGAGATACATCTAGGCCGATTTCTTTGTTCCAGATGTCGAATGCTTCGTCATCGGTATGATAAACAGTGGCATAAAGCTTATCTTTAGGTAGCGCTAGCCAGTCATCGCCCGTCAAAAAATCCCAGGCAAATTTGATCGCATCACGTTTGAAGTAATCACCAAATGAAAAGTTACCTAACATTTCAAAGAAGGTATGGTGACGCGCGGTATAACCGACATTATCCAAGTCGTTGTGTTTACCACCTGCGCGTACGCATTTTTGTGATGATACGGCACGGACATAATCGCGTTTTTCTAGACCTAAGAAGCAATCTTTAAACTGGTTCATACCCGCATTGGTGAACAGTAAAGTTGGATCATTGGCGGGTACTAGTGAACTCGACGCGACACGTGTATGCCCTTGCGATTCAAAGTAACGCAAAAATGCTTCACGAATTTCAGCTGATGTCATAAAACGAGTACTCACAACCAAGTCACTCCATAATTTCCGATTTGGCTAAAACACCACAGTCTGACAAGCACATGAGAGCTCTGCTGCAATGCGGGGCTTAAAAATTTAAAACGCCAAATTATAACGGAAAAAGCGGTATGCACCAATCATTTTAAAACCAATTGCCAAGGAATTATTGACTCGGGTTTAGTGCTGAATTCATAAAATGAATTTTCTATTCAGAACAATTCGGTTATATCCATCTATTTACACAGCATCAGAATTTTAAAAGATCTGAATACTGGGCGATGTATCAGAAATAAAATAATCGAAAATCAATATTTTCACTGAAGTTTTTCATGTACTGCGCAAGAAATCCTTTAACATAGAGGAGTTTTAAAATAGGCATATAAAAGGTTGAGTCATGCAACGAGTGGCAATCAATGGATTTGGGCGTATTGGACGTAATGTATTGCGTGCCTGGTTTGAAAATCCGAAAGATTTTAAATTTGAAATCGTTGCCATTAACGATATTGCTGATGTTGAAACCTTAATTCATCTGTTTAAATATGACTCAACCCATGGCCGTTTTCCGGGGCAGGTAGACGTCAGCTATGATGCCGAACATATTTATCTGCATCTCAACTATCAGGATGCCAGCTTAAAAGTTCAGGTTTTGTGTGAGGCCAACCCGGCGCAGCTTCCTTGGCAAAAACTTGAAATAGATGTGGTGCTGGAATGTACCGGGCTGTTCCGTTCCCGTGCAGCTGCGACCCAGCATATTGAGGCAGGGGCGAAACGGGTGATTATTGGCGCCGCACCTTTTGATACTGTAGATGCTGCGATTGTGTATGGTGTCAATCATCACGAAGTCAAAGCCACCGACCAGATCATTTCCAGTGTGTCCTGTACCACTCAGGCCTTAGTACCGCTGGTCAAAATTCTCGATGATGCTTTTGGCATCAGCAGTGCGTTAATGACCGAAATCCATGCGGTGACCGCAGATCAATCTGTGCTGGATCAGGCGCATCGTGATTTGCGTCGTGCACGGGCAGCAGGACACAATATTATTCCCACCACATCTAGTGCGCTGGGTGCATTAAAGCGGGTTATGCCAAAAATGGAAGATCGGATTGACGGTTATTCAATTCGGGTGCCGACCATTAATGTCGCAGCAATTGATCTGACCTTTGTTTCCCAGTCACCGATTACCGATCACAAACTGAATGAAGTGTTAATTAAGGCGGCGCGACAGGATTTTGCAGAAATCATGTCAGTAACGGATGAACCTTTGGTGTCGAGTGATTTTAATCATTCCCCTTATTCCTTGATCGTTGACCTGACCCAAACCCTAGTGGTGGGGCAACAGGCCAAGGTCTTTGCCTGGTATGACAATGAATGGGGTTATGCCAACCGCTTGCTGGATTTATGTGAATCTTTTCATTAAGTTTGACTTTGCTAAGCCTAAAAAGTGCCGATATACGGTGCTTTTTTTGCTTTAAACATTCTTGATATGCGTTGTTTTAATAGAATTTGCGCGTAATTGATCGAAAAGCAGCGTGAGTGCTTGAATTATTTGCATCATCTGCATGATTTTTCGTTAAGATAAAGCCAATAAAATGAAATAAGAGCAAGCATATGATGGTGGTTTGGGGATTTATTATACTGCTCACATTGGCAGTGATTTTTCTAATCTGGCTGCAGTTCAATCAGAATGATGGTTCAGGTGTCGTGGAGGGCGTGCCGGTAGAAGAGAAAGTCGCGCATCTGGAAGAAAATTTAAAAAAGACCCTGGAAATCATGCAGGATTTGGCTAAAAAAATGCATGTACAGCAGGAAGTGCTGGATCAGACTACAACCAAACTGCAGCAGGTCGAGTTGTAAAATGCAGAGCTGGTCAGCCTGCTCACCAAGGTCGTAGACCCACAGAAATAAACAGAATCCCTTTAGAAATCATATAAAGAATTCTGTTTGAGGGCTAGACAAGAAAAGTTCTTAAGACGGCTGCAGACACCATGCTGATGGCAACTGTGGGGAGCAAGCCAAAACGCGTAGCGGCAAACAGGGTTAAAGCCAAAGCGATCAGATCTGCAGGGTTGTCGCGTACAAAATACGGTGCGATGACTGAAATCAGGACACAGCCGGGCACAACGTCCATGATTTTACGCTGACGTTGTGTCAGCGTTTTATTTTTTAATAAGACATAGCCCAGAATCCGGGTCAGATAGGTGGTTGCCGCAATCAGCAGGATGGCCAGCAATGTACTCATCTCAATCATGCTTCCTCCTCACCAATCAAGAAAAAAGCAGACACAATGCCGGCTAGGGCACCTATCGGCACATACCAGCCAGCAGGCAAATATAAATAAGCCAGGGCAGCACAGATCAGGCTTACTAGCCATGGCCGGGCTGCACTCAAGCCTTTCCACATGCTTCGCATCAACACCAGAAATACAGCAGGAAAGGCCATATCAAAGCCCCAGCGGTTGATATCGCCTAAAACAGGTCCAAGCATCGCGCCCAGTGTGGTAAAACCGACCCACATCAGATAAAGACAGAAACATAAACCGGCATAGTAGGGCATGCTAAAAGCAGCCCGATAACCCTGCTGGGCCTGCTTTCTTTGCGCATCCGCCAGACTTAAGGCCCAGCTTTCATCAACCATAAAAAACAGGGCCGGCAATACTTTGCGATTCGGGAGATGTTTTAAATACGAAACTAGGCTTGCACCCATCAGCAAATGCCGGCTATTCACCAAAAAGGTAATAAACAGCAGCATGAACAAATTGGGTGGACTGGTCCAGACTTCCAAAATGGCAAATTCAGAACCGCCGGCAAAATTGAGTCCAGTCAGCAAAGGCACTTCCAGCACACTGAAATTTTTCTGAATCGCAGTCGCACCTAGCACCAAAGCAAAGGGAATAATTCCTAAAAGCATAGGAATAGAATCTTTCATGCCGCGCTGAAATTCGCTGAAATCTGTATGTGCGAGCGCGGGCGTGCTGCTTTGTCTGAGCAAAAGCATGTCAGTGACCTGAGGACTTAATATTGAGCCGTATTTTATAGCGATAATCAGGCTATTTGCTGTTGTAGTGCATGCAATTTAAATTTGATTTGGAATTAAATTGCGCTAAATTGGCTTCAAGGAGTTTTAAATACTAAAGTAACAAGATGGATCAAATTGATAAACGCATTTTGCATGAACTGCAAAAGAACGGAAAATTGCAAAATAATGAACTGGCACAATTAATTGGCTTGTCGCCGTCACCCTGTTTAAGACGGGTGAAACAGCTGGAAGATGATGGTGTGATTGAGCAGTATGTCGCGCTGCTGAATCCGCAAAAGGTCAATCTGGCAATGAGTGTATTTGCACGGGTTTGGCTTAAATCTCAAGAAGCTGCCGTGGTCGATCAATTTGTTGAAGCCATCAAGGAGATGCCGGAAGTGGTGGAATGCCAGTTAATGGCGGGGGATTGTGATTTCTTTTTAAGAATTGTAGTGGCCGATCTGGATGCCTATCGTAAATTTCAGATTCATCATTTGACTCAAATTCCCTGCATCCAAAGTGTAAAAACCGAAATTCCATTGCAAACGGTAAAAAGCACCACCGCATTGCCATTGGTCTAAAATGATTTTTTGTTTATAGCGCGTGCTGGTCATACACGATAAAACGCTGATAGTTGACGCAATTGTGGCTCATTGCATAAGAGAGTAAAAATTATAAAATTTTGCGATGCACAGCCAAAACTATCGTGTTAGACTAGGAGAAATCGGGTGTGCTCCCGATTTTTTTATGCGGATTCGTTCCGCGCTGACAAGAATTTAGGTTTACAACATGCCCATTTCAGAGACATGGTTATTACCTGATGGTGTAGCTGATGTATTACCAGAACAAGCGCAAGTCATTGAAAGTTTGCGCCGTAAATCACTGGATTTCCTTGCATCTCGAGGTTATCAGTTGGTGTACACGCCATTCATTGAATACATCGAATCTCTCTCTTCTCTCTCAGAATCGAATCAAGATTTAGACTTAGCCACTTTTAAAGTCATCGATCAGCTTTCTGGTCGTTTGCTTGGTGTGCGTGCCGATATGACACCACAAGTGGCGCGTATTGATGCACATGTACATCCAGTGGAAGGTGTGGCGCGTTACTGCTATGCAGGTACCGTTCTGCATACCAAACCACGCGGTTTTAATACCTCGCGTGCGCCTTTGCAGTTAGGCGCCGAACTGTTTGGTTCAGACAGCATCGATGCCGATGTAGAAATGGTCGATTTAATGATCAGTCTGATTCAGGAAACAGGTCTGGCAGACGGAATCCATCTGGACTTAGGTCATGTCGGCTTATTCCGCAGTCTGGTGGCTCAAGCAGGTTTGAACAAAGTTGCTGAACGTAAACTGTCTGATTTATACCAACGTAAGGCCTTGCCAGAGTTGGAAGAATTTACGGCAGAACTGAAATTTGGTCAGGACTTTTATGCACTGGGCCGCTATGCCAGCGATCTGGACGCATTACAGGCAAATTTAAGTGCTGAAGTGTTGGCGAATCCAGCCTTCAAGCAAGCTTTTGATGCCTTACAAATTACCAAAGATCAAGTTCAAGCCCGTTGGCCAAACTTGAGTATTGGTATTGATGTGGTTGAATTACGTTCATACCATTATCATACTGGCCTGATGTATGCGGTCTATGCACCGAACCGTGCAGCTGCACTGGCACAAGGCGGCCGTTATGATGGCATTGGTGAACATTTTGGTCGTGCGCGTCCGGCAACCGGTTTCTCTTGTGACTTATATGCTTTAAGCGCAGGTCAGTTTGACGCAGTACAGGTTGTGGTTGCACCTAAAGGCACTGATGCAGAACTTCTGAATGCGATTCAGAACATTCGTGCACAAGGCTTAAGTGTAATTCAGTTACTGGGTAATGATGATTTAAACTCGATTCCATATGCGACGCACCAGCTGGTGAATGCGAATGGTGAGTGGACAGTCAAAACGATTTAACTGCTTGGCTCAGTGTTCATGTCGCTGAGCGGGGCTTTCAACTTTAACAGCATGATGTAATGAGGCTATTATGGGCAAGAATGTTGTGGTACTTGGTACCCAATGGGGCGACGAAGGTAAAGGTAAAATCGTCGACCTGCTCACAGATCAAGCGGCAGCGGTAGTTCGTTATCAAGGCGGACATAACGCAGGTCACACTCTTGTGGTTGGTGGTAAGAAAACTGTCTTACACCTCATTCCATCAGGTATTTTACGTGAAAACGTATTGTGCTTAATTGGTAACGGTGTTGTTCTTTCTCCTGAAGCGCTCATCAAAGAGATGGATATTCTTGAAAAAGAAGGCGTTCCTGTTAAAGAACGTTTACGCATTTCTCCAAACTGTCCATTGATTCTTCCGAACCACATCGCACTTGATCAGGCGCGTGAGAAAAAACGTGGTAATGCGAAGATTGGTACGACAGGTCGTGGTATCGGTCCTGCATACGAAGACAAAGTAGCGCGTCGCGCAGTACGTGTTGCTGACCTGGTACGTGGTGGTGAACATCTTACTGCTCAGTTAACTGAACTTCTGGACTACCATAACTTCCAGCTGACTGAATACTACGGTGTTGAAGCAGTTAAACTGGAAGATGTGCTGGCGCTTTGCGACGAATGGCGTAAAGTTGTTGCTCCACTGGTTGTGGATGTGACCACTGAATTGCATAACTACCGTAAAAACGGTGACAACATCATGTTCGAAGGCGCGCAAGGTTCACTTCTTGACGTTGACCACGGTACATATCCGTATGTAACTTCTTCGAATACAACTGCTGGTGGCGTAAGCTCTGGTTCAGGCCTGGGTCCTTTGCATCTTGACTATGTACTGGGTATTACTAAAGCGTACACAACGCGTGTAGGTGCAGGTCCATTCCCAACTGAGTTGGTGTATGACGCTGCAAATGACACGGGTGATGCAATTGGTAAACACCTGGGTACCATTGGTAATGAGTTTGGTGCGTCTACTGGCCGTCAACGTCGTTGTGGCTGGTTCGATGCTGAAATTCTACGCCGTTCAGTTGACGTAAACTCACTTTCTGGTATTTGCCTGACTAAACTTGACGTTCTTGACGGTTTGGAAGAAGTGAAAATTTGTGTGGGTTATGAAGCTGCAGATTCTGGTTGTGTCGGTTCTTCTGATGCGCTTGCATTCGAAACTTTAAAACCGATTTACGAAACTATGCCAGGCTGGTCTGAGTCAACTTTCGGTGCGAAATCACTGGATCAGTTGCCAGAAGCTGCATTGAACTATGTAAAACGTCTTGAGCAATTGATTGAATGTCCAATCGACATCATTTCAACAGGTCCAGACCGTGAAGAAACCATTGTTCTTCGTCACCCGTTTGATGCTTAATCTTCATTTGATTAAAGCTTGAATGATAAAAACCCATCTCCGGATGGGTTTTTTTATATCCTGAATTTATGCAGCTATTTCAAGACTAAAGTTGCATCGGTAATACTACGTGATGTGCTTTAACATAGCGGTATATAAAGAAAGAAAAATGAGCAGCAGGATGCAAAAAAATATATCGGCGACTATGTTTTATTCATTGTTATTCGCGATGGGCGGGGCGCCAACAATTGCCATGATGATTATTCGCGCGCAAACCCAAAATCCTGAGGTGATTTATGCGGCGCTGATTGGTCTGAGTGTCATTATCGCCTGTATATTAGTGCCTATTATTTTATTGCAAAACGCCTATTTATTTTTTAAACGTAAAGATGAAATTCTGGAACAAAAAATAAAACCCTTAAGTCAGGTTTATCTGGGCTTGAACATTATCTGTCTGATTTATTGGCTGGCGATACAGTACTTGGCTTAAAAATTACAGAATTTATAAGAAGATGGAGTAATTAAGCGTTTAGCTCCTGTATGCTTTCACTTATAATTTTTACAATGTAAATTAAGCTTGGGCTAAGGTAGAGTTGATTATAATGAAGAATAAATTTTTATTGGGTATGGCGGCTGCCGCAGTCGTGACATTGTCGGGTTGTACCACTATTGCGGATATTGCCGGGGCTGATTCTGCGACCTTAAATGCATCTGCGACACAAAGCTATAATGCTATGGTGACTGATGCCAGAAATAAAGGTCAACTGGACACCAGTTCAGCGACCTATAAACGTATTAATACCGTATTTAACCGTTTAAAGCCGATTGCGAACCAAATGAACCAGACTGGTACAGCATTCCAGTGGCAATTGGCTGTGCTCAAGTCCGATCAGGTTAATGCCTTTGTTGCACCGGGTGGTAAAGTGGTATTTTATACCGGTATTGTGAATAAGCTGAATCTGACCGATGCTGAAATTGCAGCAATTATGGGTCATGAAATGGTACATGCCTTAGAAGAGCATTCTAAGCAGAAAATTGGTGCCCAGGCGCTCACCGACCTGGCTTTAGGCATTGGTCTGAATGCAGCTGGTGTGGGCCAGGGTGGCGCAGCAGCAGCGCAATTAGGAAGTCAGATCGGGATTGGCCTGCCATACTCGCGTAATCTGGAAAGCCGTGCTGACCAGGGTGGCTTGATGCTGATGGCACGTGCAGGTTATAACCCGAATGCAGCGATTACCTTGTGGGAAAAAATGAACAAACTCGGTGGCAGCAATGGCGCAACCTTCCTGTCTACGCATCCATCGAACAGCCAGCGTATTGGACAAATGCGTCAACAGTTACCAGCAGCCATGCAGATTTATAATCAACGCAAATAATCCAGCGATTATTCTCTAAAGGGATCTCTTGATCGGATTGAAACAGCAGGGCCATGGTCCTGCTTTTTTATTCTCCATTTTAAAATGAATATTTTGGCGGCAATAAAAAAGGCAAAGTTTTCACTTTGCCTTTTTTACACTCGATCAGAAGATCTTAGTGCTGGTGACCACCTGCACCGTGTACATGACCGTGATCTAATTCTTCTTGAGAAGCTTCACGAATCGATACAATTTCAACTTCGAAAGTCAGGTCTTGACCAGCAAGCGGGAAGTTCGCATCTACAACAACATTGTCGCCTTCAACTGCTTTAACAGTTACGATTTGCACGCCGTCATCAGTTTGAGCTTGGAACTGCATACCTGCTTGAATGTTGTCTACGCCTTGGAACATTTGCGCAGGAACTTCTTGTACGAGGTCAGGGTTATATTCGCCATAACCTTCAGCAGCAGGAACATTAACAGTGAATTTTTCACCCACAGTTTTGCCTTCTAACGCGTTTTCTAAACCTGGGATGATGTTACCTGCACCGTGCAAATAGGCAAGTGGTTCACCTTGAGATTGGTCGAGAGTTTCACCCTCTGCGTTAGTCAATGTGTAGTGGAAAGAAACCACGAGGTTATTTGCAATAGCAGTCATGTGAATTGATCCATTCAATTTTTTAAGGGTACATCATAAAGTGAAATTGCATTTTTGTAGACTAAAATTAGCAAAAAAACGCAATTTGACAATTTTATTGACGATTTTTTCATTGATTGGGCCAAATTCTGGAATTTCAATGCAATTTCAGCTTTGGAGAGATTTTTCGTGTAACTAAATCTTTTGCAGTCAAAATACCGGCATGGGCATAACCATGAATGGTCACCTGATGAATCCGGTATAAAGAGACATACATTGTTTTGGCGACAAAGCCTTGCACATTGACCTGACCCAGCAATTCCCCCACAGCTTTATTCTGACTTAAGGAAATCAGGGAGCCCTTGTCAGAAAATTTAAACATCGGCAAATAGCTATCTCCATTGACATGGGCTTTTAAAGCATTGGCCAGAAAGCTGGCTTGCTGGCTGGCCACTTGAGCACGCGGCCCTAATACCGGTTGATCTGCCGCAGGCTGGCAATGCGCACAATCACCAAATGCAAAAATACTTGGATCAGATTTGGTTTGCAGCGTGGCATAAACTTTGAGCCGATGAATATGGTCTTTTTCTATATCGTCGAGTTGTGCCAAGACTTCCGGTGCTTTGATCCCTGCAGCCCAGACTTTGATTTCAGCATCCAGACTGGAACCATCGGCAAAATAAATCTTGTCTTCATCGACCTTGACCACTCGATGACTGGTCAAGACTTCAATACCGAACTGTTCTAACTGTTTCATGGTATTTGCAGCAACTTTAGGCGAGAGTGCAGTCAGAATACGATCCGCGGCTTCAATCAAGGTGATTTTGACTTTGTTGGGATCGACCTTGTTTAAGCCATATTGAAAGAAATTCTGTTTGGCTTCTACCAGCTCCGCTGCCAGTTCTACCCCAGTCGCACCGGCACCAATAATAGCAATATTCAGCTCACGGCTTGAAGTCTCATGTTGAGCATTTAAATACAGGTGCAGCAGATCCTGCTGAAAGATATCTGCCTGCTGACGGCTGTCGAGAAAATGACAGAACTGTTTGACCCCTTCGGTATTAAAGTCATTTGAGGTTGAACCTAAAGCCAGTACCAGTGTGTCATAGCCAATACGCTGATTTTTCTTGGGCTCACTTTTTTTAGAGAAATATTCTGTTTCGACGATGATCTGTTTCGCTTCGCGATCCAGACCGGTGAATGTCCCCAAAACAAATTCATAATGATGCGCGGCAGAATGGGCAAAATAATTGGTTTCTTGCTGATGTGGATTTAAGGTACCTGCGGCGACTTCATGTAGCAGCGGTTTCCAGAGATGTGTCAGTTTTTGATCAATCAAAATAATCTGGGCTTTGCCGTTTTTACCCAGGCTATCACCCAATTGTGTCGCCAGTTCCAGACCACCAGCGCCACCACCCACAATCACGATTTTATGTACTGTCATGCGTTCTTAACCTGTTTATTTTTTTAATAAAAATAAGAGAAATAGAGAGAAAATATACTATGGCATGTGCTAAATCGCGTCTTGATTAAAATTGTTATACACATTACAAAACGTAGCAATTCTGTGAGAGCGGGTAATAATTGCTGCGTTTCGGGCAGGGTGCCTCATTTGGGATAGATCATGAATCAGCTAGAAGGCTACATCAGCGCTTCTAGCTTAAAGAATTACTTGATATTGAGAGGATTATTGATCTAGAGGATACAGTTTTACGCCGGGTGTTGAGTCTGAAAAGAAACTGAATAAACCTTGCAGCCAGCTAAAGAACTTCTGCAACGGGTTGGCTTCTTCAATTTCGACATGATCTTCAATTTGAATGGTGCGAATTAACTGATTATTTTGATAAATCTGAATCGTGGCCAAAGGCATCATGCTGGCTAAAGGCGCAATGAGTTCAGATGCCTTCATTTCAACATTGATATGGGTCTGGGTTTCCTGAAGTGGCTCGATACTTTTTAAAGCGCCATCACCTGTATTTAGCATGACGCGCTGATGGGCCTGATCAAACTGATTCAGGTCAATGCTATAGCTCTGATCATAAAGCGAGGTAGTAATAATCTGCGGCTGCTTGGTTTGCACTTTAAACATTTTTAAAGTGGATTTAATCACAGGCAACTCAGCCAACAGTTGCTGATCTTTGATCGCGACTTCATTGCGGGTATAGGTATAAGCCAGATTCATCAGTTTATGCGATATCTCAGCGCGCTTTGTGGCGCTTTTAGTGCCTAGCACTACCACAATCAGACGGCGCTTCGGCATTTCAAAGTCTGCTGTAACACGATTGGCTGTCAGCGCCAGGTTATAACCGGCCGCACGGGTAAAACCGGTTTTTAAACCATCTACGCTTGGGTCGACCTGAAGTACACGGTTGGTGGCACGATGGAAATGCTGGTTATAAGTGAAACTTGGCTGTTTGGAATAATACAGATAATCCGGGGTTTCATTCACCACCGCCATAGAGAGTCGGGCCAAATCGGCAGCAGTCGAATAATGCTCGGGCATGGTAATGCCGGCCGGATTCTGGAAATTGCTATGCTGCATGCCCAGTGCTTTGGCTTCCTGATTCATCCGCTCTACAAACTGGGGAACACTCCCCGAGATTTTCTCAGCCAGCGTCAACGCTGCATCATTGGCAGACATGATAATCAAACCCGCCAGAAGCTGATCGACTGTAATCAGATCACCTTCTTTCAGATACATCTGTGACTCATCCCACATGACATTTTTAACCACAGATGTGGCAGTTAAAACTTCATTTTTATCTAATTTTCCGGCCTCAATTTCCTTTAAGGCAATATAAGCCACCATCATTTTGGTCAGCGAAGCCGGCGCACGTTGCACATCGGCATTGTGTTCTGCAATGACTTGACCAGACTGTGAATCCAGAATAGTCCAGGCTTCAGCTTCAACGCTTTCAGGCAGAATATTGAGTAAGGCAGCATGTGAAAATGCAGAAATAAATAAGCTGAATACCGCAATCAGTGAGATGATGTATTTCAAGGATGTTCCTTAATAACCCGTCGGGCGTTGAACGATTAAATTTTCAGGCATGCTATGCCTTTTTTATACAGATAGCTAGTCGTAAATGTAGACAAATAAGACAGCTAAACCATCTTGGCTTAAAAAATGCTAAGCTAAGCTATACCTCATTTATTTTCATTTTATATCGCCCATTATGTTGCATTATCAAATCGAATTTGACGATTATCGTCAGCACCTTATTCACGTGACTGTTCGCTTTCTGGCAGACCCGACGCAGATCTTATCATTACCGACCTGGATTCCGGGAAGTTATTTGATTCGAGAGTTTTCCAAACACATTGAGGCGGTCAAAGCTTATGATGAAGATGGACGTCAACTGCAAATCCAGAAATTTGAAAAGAACAAATGGCGTTTATTCAGTACCGATCATGAGCTGATTACGGTTGAATATGATGTCTATGCCTACGACCTGTCTGTTCGTGGTGCATATGTGGATCAAAACCGTCTCTATGTCAACCCGGCCTGTGCATGCTTGGGGCTAGAAGGTCAGGAAAATAAAGAGATTGAATTAGAAATCTTCCTGCCAGATGAGTTAAAGCATTTCCAACTGGCAACCGGCATGCAATCCAAAAGTCTGGTCAAGGGCCGTTTCACCCTGAAAGCCAAAAACTATGCTGAATTGATTGATGCACCGTTTGAACTGGCAGAGCAAACCCGTTTCAGTTTTGAAGCGAATGGTATTCCGCATGAGTTTGTGGTGTCCGGCAAGCATGCGATGAATGCAGCACGTATGCAGCAGGACATTGAGAAAATCTGTAGCACAGAAATCTCCATGTTCGGTTCAGCGCCATTTGCTGACTATACTTTTATGACCATGGCAACCGGAAATAGTTATGGTGGTCTGGAACATCCAAACTCGACCAGCCTGATTTCACCGCGCGATGACTTGCCGAAGGCCAATGAGCCTGAAGAACCTTCCAAAGATTATCAGCGTTTCCTCGGCCTATGTAGCCATGAATATTTCCATTCTTGGTTGGTGAAATTTATTCGCCCTGAAAATTTTGTCAATTATGATTTGAACCGTGAAGGCTATACGTCTTTGCTGTGGATCTTTGAAGGCTTCACTTCTTATTATGATGATTTGATTTTGCTACGCAGTGGCGTGATTAATCAGGAATCATATATCAGCTTGTTAAAAGCGCAGATTGATCGTTACTTGCAGAATCCAGGTCGTGCGATTCAGTCGGTGTCTGAATCCAGTTTTGATGCCTGGGTGAAATTCTACCGTCAGGATGAAAATTCGAATAATGCCGGCACCAGCTATTACAACAAAGGTTGTTTGGTTGCATTGTGCCTAGACTTAGGTTTGCGTTTACGCGGTTCAAGTCTGGATGCCTTGATGCGCCGTTTGTATGAAAATGCACAAAAGGGTGTTCAGGTACATGAGCGGACGATCTTTGAATTATGCAAAGAGCTGACCGGTGATGATTGGTCAGAGCAGATTAATCACTTGATTAATACCACAGATGAATTGCCACTGGATCAGTTATTGCCTGAGTTTGGTATCGGTTATAACCTGAAAAATGACAAGTCATTGCCTTTTGGTTTAAAACTGGTAGATAAGCCGGAAGGTGTACTGGTTCAGTCGGCGCGTCGTGATAGTACTGCTGTAGTAGCTGGCCTTTCTGCCAATGATGTGATTATTGCCGTTGATGGTTTAAAAGCAATGACGAAGTTAATGGAAAGTTATGCAAAACAGGAAGGTGTTTATACCATGCATGCTTTCCGTCGCGATGAGCTAATGAGTTTTGACGTTCAGGCAGGTGGTTCTGAACTGACCGAAGTTGAACTGAAAATTGAAGATCAGACTAAAGCTGAAAAGTGGTTGAAAGCTTAATTAAATTTCAAACTTTAAAAACCGATGCTTAGGCATCGGTTTTTTATTGCATCAAGTTTTGAAAATTATCTGATGATCAGTCGAGACGTACCGCGGAACTCTGCCACAATTTGATCATGCTGATTTATCACCTGAATATCGTAAATTCCGCTACGGCCACTGCTGGCCCTATGTTCTGCTACAGCAGTCAATGTATCGCCAAGAACTCCTGATTTTAAATAATGAATTCCACAATGCTGACCAACAGCCGGATGTTCACCTGTATTACAGGCAATGGCAAATGCCGCATCTGCAAGCGCGAAAATCACTGCGCCGTTACAGGTCTTGTGACCCTGTAAATGTTGTTCAGTGACTTTCAGCGAAATTTTTGCGTGATTGTGACTATAAGCAACAAGGTGTGCACCAAGATGCTGGATTAATCGATCCTGATTAAACATCTGGTTGACTTGCTGATCCATTGCAAAGCTCCTTGTTTGAGATACGTTTTATTTTTAAATTCATTTAATATGAGTTATGAATAGCATTCCAGCACAAGAATAACAAGTAAAAGAATAAGGCCCAATAAGATGGGCCTTAAGTGAAAGAGCTTAGTTACCGCGATAAGTCGAATAACCATAAGAGCTCAATAACAGTGGAATATGATAATGTTCTAAAGCGCCATCAATCATAAAGACCACCGGTACTTCAGGGAAGAATGTCCGCTGATTATTGGCCTTAAACCAGTCACCCGTTTTAAAGGTCACTTTATAAATACCCTTTTGCAGATTGGTATCTTTTGGATATAGCTCTTTAATACGGCCATTCTGATCTGTTTTAGCTTCATTGAGCTTGACCCATTTCTCACCTTGCTGTGCTTCCAAAGTAACTGCAATATTTGCGGAAGGTAAACCTGTTTCCTGATTCAGAACATGCACACTAAGTGGATTCTGTGCAAAGGAAAGCGTGGCTGCGGTGCTTGCAAAGGTTGCTAGCAGGATTTTTTTCATGTTGTATTCCTCAGTAGATGGATGAAGTAATATTGAATAAAAGAAACCAATAAGACTTATTTAAATAGATTAAAGCTGTTTTAAAGTGCTTTGAATGCCGCTATTGGCACATTGATGATCCTGTTCCGAACCGCCTGCACCCGCAACACCTACAGCACCTAAAATATGATTCTGGTACATAACAGGTACACCGCCGCCCAGTAACAGCAGTTCAGGCAAACTATTCAGGTTCTGTGCGTCCGGATTGTTCTGGGCATTGCGCATAAAATCCAGCGTACTGGTTTTCGTTGAATACGCGGTAAAGGCCTTGCGTTCTGCTGCGATCAGGTTGTGAATGCCGACAGATTCATGGCGTTGACTAGCCAGCAGATTACCACCCTGATCCAGAACCACGACTGCTGCGGGCTTGGCCTGTTTCTGGCAGGCCAACATGACATTGCTGGCCATAAGCTTTGCTGCTTCTAGCGACATGACTGGTGCTGTTTTTAATTCTGCATGTGCCAGTGAGCTGAGTAGTAATGAGCTGCTGAACAAGGCTAGGGTTGTTTTGGCGATTGAATTTTTCATACTTGTCATTCATGCAATTGAATACTGTTGCTATTGTAGAAAGAAATACGCCAGTGCAGCATGACAATCAGATTACCAATTTGTAATCTAGGCATAGCTAAAAACAGCTAAACTACTGACATGCATATTTTAATTGTAGAAGATGAAGTCAAGATTGCTGAATATCTGGCAAAAGGACTGAGTGAGTCAGGTTATAGCACGGCCATTGCTGAAAATGGCGTGTTGGCATTGGCCTGTTTGCAGCAACAGTCATTTGATCTGGTACTGCTGGATGTAATGCTGCCAGATCTGGACGGCTGGCAGGTGCTGAAAACCTTGCGAACTTTTAGCCAGATTCCGGTATTGATGCTCACTGCACGCGATCATGTGCTGGATCGGGTGAAAGGCCTGGAGCTTGGCGCCGATG
This sequence comes from Acinetobacter sp. YH12255, assembly GCF_013417355.1. Classification (NCBI taxonomy): domain Bacteria; kingdom Pseudomonadati; phylum Pseudomonadota; class Gammaproteobacteria; order Moraxellales; family Moraxellaceae; genus Acinetobacter; species Acinetobacter sp. YH12255. The sequence continues at coordinate 16,816 of NZ_VPEC01000012.1, read as the reverse complement.
ATTATCTGACCAAACCTTTTTCCTATATTGAGTTACTGGCCCGGATCAAAAGTCTGTTGCGCCGTGTGCCGCGACTGGAGCAGGAGGCCTATCAGGTTGCAGGTCTGGTATTGAACCGCCTAAAGCATGAAGTATATCGTAATGAACAAAAGATCGAATTAAGCCAGAAAGAATTTGCGCTGTTGCAACTGTTGATGGAGCATCAGGGGCAGGTGATGACCCGGAGCCAGATTGCCTCCATGGTCTGGAATATCAATTTTAATACCGATACCAATGTGGTGGATGTGGCCATTCGCAGGCTGCGGAGCAAAATTGATGATCATTACACGCCAAAACTGATTCATACCGTACGCGGTATGGGTTATAAACTTGATGAATACCCATGAACAATCCTATCTTATTACCGCTGGCAACACGCTTGAGTATTGCGTTTGCATTGGTGTCCTGCGTGGTTTTTTTGAGTGTGGCGTTACTGTCTTATCAAAATATGCAACAGATGATTCAGGCTCAGCAGGATCAGGCACTGGCTGCACGTATTTCCCGAATTGAAATATTTCTTGAAGATGCCCAGAGTTTCGAGCTTTTGGTTCAGCATCCCAAATTATATGAAAACATGCTGGGGCAAGAAGATAATCTACTGCTGCTGCAACATCAGAATAATCGCTTGATTGAAATCAATCCTTTGCAGATTCATATTCCGGCATTGCACTATACCTCTGCCTTACAGTTTCAGAATAATCAGGCTGAACAGCCTTCGACACGACTGGCTTTTAAACAGGTGCAGTTTGATGGTCGCAGTTATCAACTGGTGGCTGGTAAGCAGCTGGCAGAGGGACAAAGGATACTGGCAAACTATTTATCAAAACTGGTGCTCTATAGTCTGCTTGGCATACTGCTCTCGACCTTGATGGCCTGGCTGGCAGGACGCTATATTCTCAAGTCCATGCGCCAGTTGATGCTGGCTACAGCACAGGTCAATATTCAGCAGCCCAATCAGCACATCGATGTTCAGAGTAATACGCTTGAGGTTCAAGAGCTGCGTCAGGCCATGAACGATATGCTCGCTAATATTCAGGCTGCGTATCAGCAGCTGGCACGTTTTTCTGAGGATATTTCACACGAACTTCGCACCCCATTAAACAATTTAATCGGGCAGACACAGATTCTGTTATCGCGGTCGCGCGAACCTGCTGAACTGGAAAATCTGCTCTATTCCAACTTGGAAGAATACGAACGCCTGAGCCAGATGATTGAAAGTATGCTGTTTATCGCCCGGGTAGAACATGGCGGATATGCGATTGAAAAACAGCATTTCAATCTAAATGACATGCTGCAAGAATTGCTTGAGTACTTCAGCTTTCTGGCCGAAGAGAAGCAGATGCATTTAAAAGTGGATGTTCCGCCAGATTTAAGTCTGACAGCCAGCACCGTATTGTTACAGCGCGCAGTCGCCAATCTGATCAGCAATGCCATTACTTATGGTCAGCCTGGGAGTGAGATTATTGTATCTGCACAGCGACTCAACCACAGGATTAAAATATCAGTGTTGACGCCAGAAGTCTGGATTGCAGAGCAGCACCATCCGCATTTATTTGAGCGTTTTTATCAGATCGATGACAGCCGGCACGAAAAAGCCCAGACGGGTGGTCTGGGCCTTGCCATTGTACAGTCGATCATGCAGCTCCATCAGGGGCAGACAACTGTAGAAAATACACCGTCTGGCGTGATCTTTAGCCTGTCCCTACCTGATGAGCAGACTGGGTTTTAACCACGACCGCGTCCGCGACCACGAGGTGCTTTGGTATTTGGACGAGTTGTACCATTGGTACGACGTTTCGGCTTTTCGCTTTCGTCCATTTGCCAGATACGTTTGGTACCTGATTTTTTCACTGAACCATCTTTGTTCTTGCGAACCATTGGCTTACCACCCGTACCACCCGGTTTTTTCACATAAGAACGTGAACGGTATGGCTCTTCAGCAGGAACATTCTGGAAATCTGGATAAAGTAAAGGTTCAATTTCTTTGGTTTCACCCGGTTTAATATCCATACGTACAAGGTCAATATCACCAATTTTAGTACGGATTAAACGCAGTGTAGGGAAGCCCACCGCAGAGGTCATACGACGAACCTGACGGTTACGGCCTTCACAAATTGAAATCTCAACCCAAGACGTTGGGACAGATGCACGGAAACGTACAGGAGGATTACGCTCCCACAACCATTCCGGTTCAGATACTTTTTCAGCTTTGGCTGGAAGGGTCATGCCATCTTTAAGTTCCACACCTTTACGAAGCTGCTCAAGTGCTTCTTCGGTGACATCACCATCAACCTGCACCATATAGGTTTTAAACTTTTTATTGGCAGGATTGGTGATGTACTGGTTCAGACCACCGTGATCTGTTAAAAAAACCAGACCTTCTGAGTCCATGTCCAGACGACCAGCAAGACGTAAATCTTTGTCGTCGATGAAATCAGCCATGGTTTGGTGTTTTTCATCTGGGCGGAATTGGGAGAGGACGTCATAGGGTTTGTTTAAAATGACGATTTTCATAGGAAATAACTTCTATAATTACATAAACTTAAAAAATGTAGAGGCTTATTTTAAAGGGAAATTTGGTTATTTCCCGTATAAATCTCAAAAACAACGAATCTGGATTAGAATATTATGCGTTAAGAACAGTTGAAAGTATTGCCTAATTGGCAATTATTTTTAGGTTTGTCAGTAGCATTCGGAAAAATATGAAGAATAGAATATCAAAAGATCGTAGTACCTGCGGATGGTGCCAAATTACCGTTAATGCAAACCTGTCCCTCAACCTAGCAAATAATCCAATTGTCCCATGTATCAAAGGGAATGAAATTGGTGCTGATATTACACCAACGATGCAGGCTGTGGTAGATGTTGCAGTTTAAAAGCATAGAGTAGTAAGCCCTCAAATGCTTGGATCAGATAGATATCGAATCTGTCAGAAGTAAAAAAGGTTATCAAGTTAATCAAAGAGAAAAAATGGACATGATTAGAATCGCCTTGAACTAAATTGTGCGTTAAAAATAAACTATTAGAAAGAAGTCCTGACCTGATCATAAAGAAGCTTTTAGCTATAAAAATAGCCAAAGAGCGAATATTCACGCAGTCTTGCGCTGGAGGTCAAGCGCAAGACTGCGAGCTTTTTTTGAATTTGATCATCCTACTATTACAGATATACTTAACTCATTAAAGCCTGATTATCCTAATTAAAACCTATATTAATCGCAGGTTTCTCAGGGGGATTAAATTTTCTTAAATTCTGATTGATAAACGCCCAAAAGTTAAAATGAGTATCAAGCTGCAACTTTGCGTAAAGATTGTAGTGAGCCAGAACAGGATTTGTTCTGAGTTGAATCACTTAGCCAACCTATTATTACATTGACGCATTTGGATACAGCTCGATGATTGGCATATTTTCCAAAAACGTTAGAGTGATCAATGGAACTTCCAGTGATAGAGACGTTTCTCCGAAGGAGTACATAATATGGCCAAATCTAAAGCGAAACATAAGCAGGTCCAACAAAAGGACAAGCAGGACAGCGCTCAGACTGAAGAGCAACAACAGCAACAGCAACAACCAGCTAAACCCTCCCGTGCAAAAAAACGTAAGTAATTCCTAGCTACCTTCCATAACAACGCCCTTACATAAGGGCGTTGTTATATCATTGATTTTATAAAAATATCATTCAAAAAATTACAAGATTACGACTTTAAATTGTGCTGTTCTGCTTAAGATAAAAACCATCTTTCTAAAATAAATGCGAATAATATTGGTGAAATTTTTTCGGATTTTAAGCTTAATTTTATCTGTATGCTTTGTCTTGACCGCCTGTCAGCCACCACCTTCAGGTGAAGCAGCAGGATGGAAAAGTCCTTATCTTTATTGGCAACTGAAAAAGACTCAATTAGAAGCACCGTTACAGATTCCGGTCGAAGGTATTACAGTCCGTAAAATTAATGATACGTGGGGAGCCGCGCGCAGTGCAGGCCGTAAACATGAAGGGACAGATATTTTTGCTCAGCGTGGCACACCTGTCTTAAGTGCCACCCAAGGGATTGTACGTAAAATTGGCACCAATAATCTGGGCGGGAAAGTTATCTGGGTGACAGGGCCTGATATGAGTCAGCATTACTATGCGCATCTGAATGATTATGCTGAGCATATTCAGGAAGGCGACTGGGTGGAAGCGGGCGAAGTGATTGCCTATGTCGGCAATACTGGAAATGCCAAAAATACTCCGCCACATCTACATTACGGGATTTATCTGAGCGGGCAAGGGGCGACCAATCCATATCCTTATTTCGTGCCTTCTCCTTGAGCAGAAACTGGATGGGGTTGTGTTTCAGGAGTGAATCTGGCAGGACGGGTACACCAGAATAATTGCAATGTTCCTAATAAAAGAACAAATGCAGCTAATATGAACTGTTGATGATAGCTCAAACCAAAATATTGCAACGCACTAAAACTGAGTCCGCCAATCAGCTGAACAGAGGCGAAACACAAGGTGGCAATGCTCCAGAGTTTTTTATACGCAAGCCCATACAGTTGCAAAATGGTATAAGAGGTCAGGAAGACCACAGCAGGGTTTAGCATGCCGGTCAAAAAGGAAGAGCTCAACGTGAGCAATGCTTGGCCCTCTAGAGTCGCAATAAAAATAGCCACAATATAAAGACTATAAAGAATTTTCAGGGCAGCAAAATTACCGAATTTTCTGGCCAGTGTATAAGCACTGAAGGCGCCTAAAGCACTACCAAATCCATAAAGAATCCAGTTGAAGTTAATCCAGAACAAGCTCAATTCCAACTGCTGGCTTAAATAATCAATCCAGAAGAGCGAATGCGGTATATAGGCAAAGGCGCTACACGCGTAGACAGCCAGTAAGCTATAAAAGACGCTATTCAAAGATATCTTGGAGGTAGTCGAAGGTGCTTGTACGGACAAATAAGGCTTAAATTTTTGGATAAGTCCACTTAAACATAGACAAATGAGCAGGGCAAAGCCACATAAGATCAGCCAGGCAGTCTGTATGGAAATCTGATCCAGATAAGGCAGAAACAGGGTTACAATTAATACACCTAATCCGATTCCGCTAAAACCGATAAAGTTGATTTTAAGACGATCCTGAAGTTCACAGCACTGCGCAACTACACTTGGCGATAAGATCATCATCAGCCCGCCGCTGATTCCTGAAATCACGCGCCAGACGATATACCAAACTTCAGAGAAACCAGAAAATGCACAGCACATCAGACTGAACATACCGGCAAAAGCTGAAATTTGAATATACCTGCTCATACTGCGGTCTTGAGGCAGACGCATGGCGGTATAGGCACCAATTAAATAGCCCAGTAAATTGGCACTGCCCAAAAGCCCGGCAAAATCTGTACTCCAGCCAAAGGCTTCTCGTGTACCCGGTAACAGCGCAGTATAAGAGAAACGAAGAATGCCAATCCCCAAGCACATACTAAGGCAGAGAAACAGGCTGAGTTTAATTGTGTGTGAGGACATCCGTGTGCTCATAAAGTTTTATATTTGGTTAAAAAATAACATGAATCTTCGTGATTAAGGAGAAATCACTTGATAAGAAACCGTTGAGTGCAGGAATTTGTGCTTCAGGAAGTCTTTGTACTTTTTAAAATGTTATAAGTCGAAACTTTGAATATGGAGAGAAATAAAAAAACCGCATTCAGAAATGCGGTTTTTTTTATGTTGTCTATTTCAGGAGTTAACGCATCTTGGCCAGGAAACGGCCAACACGGGTAAGGGCTTCACGCAGTTCATTTTCAGCCGGCAGGAACACCACACGAAAATGATCCGGTGTCGGCCAGTTAAAGCCTGTACCTTGAACCAGAAGTACTTTCTCGGCACGTAACAAGTCCAGCATCAGCTTTTCATCGTCCTGAATTGGATAAACGTTCGGATCCAGTTTCGGGAAGCAGTACATCGCACCTTCAGGTTTGACACAAGATACCCCTGGAATCTCGTTCAGCATTTCCCAGGCAATATTACGCTGTTCATATAAACGGCCACCGGGACGAATCAGGTCATTAATAGACTGGTAACCACCCAGGGCGGTTTGAATCGCATATTGTGCCTGATGGTTGGCGCACAGTCGCATCGACGCCAGCATATCAAGACCTTCAATATAGTCTGCTGCACGTGCTTTATTGCCGGTAATGGCCATCCAGCCGGAACGAAAACCAGCAATACGATAGGCTTTAGATAAACCGTTAAACGAAACACAGAGCTGATCGCCAGCCAGAGCTGCTACAGCAACATGCTCGATTCCATCGTAGATAATTTTGTCGTAGATTTCATCAGCAAATAAAATCAGGTCATATTTCTTGGCCAAGTCGACAATTTGTTGTAACACATGACGTGGATAAACTGAACCGGTCGGGTTGTTTGGATTAATAATCACAATACCACGGGTATTTGGCGTGATTTTACTTTCCATATCGACAATGTCGGGATACCAGTGATTTTCTTCATCACATTTATAATGAATCGCCGTACCGCCAGACAGATTGACTGCCGCAGTCCAGAGTGGATAATCTGGCATTGGAATCAGCATTTCATCGCCATCATCCAATAGACCCTGCATGGCCATGACAATCAGTTCAGACACACCATTACCGATATAGACGTCATTGACGTGCATATCCAGAATGCCTTTTTGCTGGTAATACTGGCAGATCGCCTTACGTGCCGGGAAAATCCCTTTGGAATCGGTATAGCCAATGGCATTTGGCAGATTTAAAGCCACATCGTTGATAATTTCTTGTGGTGCTTCAAAACCGAATGGGGCGGGGTTGCCAATATTTAATTTGATAATTTTGTGACCGGCTTCTTCCATCTCGATGGCCGCTCGTAACACAGGTCCGCGAATGTCGTAGCACACATGCTCGAGCTTAGATGATTTCTTGATCTCGCGAGGGGTTTGGAAAGTGTTCGGCATTTTGATGTTCTCGGAAGGAGTGGAGGTCACTTTTGCATAACGATATAAATAACTTTTAAATGTCTCAGTTGTGACTAGATCGAGATCATGTTCATCTCGAAGTAGTGCAACAATTTTTTCATGCGTAAATCCAAGCTGCTGATATTGTTTGATCACAGGCAGCAGATTTTTAAAAATTACGCTCTTTTTTTGCGACATTTTTTAATCCTGAGCAAATTTAGAGCTAAGAATACCATTAAATTTGCTCACTAAAAAACATTTAATGTAAGAATTGCTTACTTTTATTTTTATATTTGCTTTCTTTTTGCTTTTTTAGGCATTATATGTCTTTTGTAAAATGTTGAATAAAGACTAGAATTTTTAAAATGAATCACGTAAATATAGGATTATCCTATTTTAAATAGCAAGATAAAAAGGTATGTGATCATGGGAAAACTCAATAAATCAGACCGGGAATGGCAAAGAGAGTTATCACCTGAGGAGTTTCGCATTACGCGCGAGAAGGGAACCGAGCCGGCATTTACTGGAAAATACTGGAATACCAAGCAAGATGGCACCTATGTATGCCGTTGCTGCGGTACGCCACTGTTCTCGTCTGAGACCAAGTATGACAGCGGCTGTGGCTGGCCAAGTTTCTACCGTCCCGTCAGCAGTTCGGTGGTAGAAGAATTACCTGATACTTCACACGGAATGGTCAGAACTGAGATTGTTTGTCATCATTGTGACGCACATTTAGGGCATGTTTTCCCGGATGGTCCAGAGCCGACGGGCTTACGTTATTGTGTCAACTCGGCTTCTTTGGACTTAGAAACACAAGAAAAAAATGATGAGGAAACCTATCCATGACCAGCATTTATCAGTTTGAAGCTGAATTGTTAGATGGCAAAAGCAAGCCACTTGCAGATTACGAAGGCAAGGTACTTTTGATCGTCAATACAGCGAGTAAGTGTGGTTTTACCCCACAGTTTTCAGGATTAGAAAAACTTTACGAAAAATATAAAGATCAAGGTCTGGAAATTTTGGGATTTCCATGCAATCAGTTTGGTGGTCAAGATCCGGGTTCCAATGAACAGATTGGTGAATTTTGCCAGAAGAATTACGGGGTATCTTTCCCGATGTTTTCCAAGGTGGATGTCAAAGGCCCTGAAGCGCACGCCATTTTTCGCTATTTAACCAATAATTCCAAAGGTATTTTAGGCAATGGAATTAAATGGAACTTTACCAAGTTTCTGATTGGACGTGATGGTAAGGTTTTGAACCGTTTTGCACCGACGACCAAGCCTGAAGATCTTGAAGTTGAAATCGAAAAAGTACTCTAAACTTTATTTTGAGACATGAAAGAATTTTTGAGTGCTGGATTAAAATTGATCGTATTGCATTTTTATAAAAAACCACTGTATTTACAGTGGTTTTTTTGATTATGACTTAAGTCTAGAGAATCGCTTTTAGACGTTGAATGACTTGTTCACATTGTGCCAGATCAGCAACCAGAGCTAAACGTACATGATTTTCACCCGGATTACCTTGTTCAGTATCACGAGACAGATAACGGCCCGGCAGAACTTTAATATGGGCTTTTTCCATCAGCATTTTGGCAAAGGCTTCATCATTGTCGACTTTGAGCCAGTAGTAGAAACCGGCATCCGGTTTTTTCAGTGGCAGCAGGTGACCGAGTTCTTGCTGGAACAAATCAAATTTGGCGCGGTATTGCACCCGGTTGTCTTCCACATGGGCTTCATCGTTCCAGGCAGCAATAGAAGCCAGTTGGTGCTGTACCGGCATCGCTGCACCGTGATAAGTACGATACTGCAAATACGGTTTTAGTAAAGTTGCGTCACCGGCGACAAAACCTGAACGCATGCCCGGCAGATTAGAACGTTTAGACAGCGAGTGAAATACCACGCAGTTTTTATAGTCATCCCGGCCGATTTCAGCACAAACTTCCAGTAAACCTACAGGTGCCTGATCAAACCACAGCTCCGAATAGCATTCGTCTGAAGCAATCACAAAGTTATATTGATCCGACAGGGCAATCAGTTTTTTAAACTGTTCTTTAGACAGCACTGCACCGGTTGGATTGCCCGGAGTACAGACAAATAACAGTGCCGTTTTTTCCCAGACTTCTGCCGGAACAGCATCAAAATCACCAAGGTAGTTATTTTCTTCAGTACAGTTGATGAAATATGGTTTTGCACCTGCGAGCAGTGTTGCACCTTCATAAATCTGATAAAACGGATTCGGCATCACCACATAAGGTGCCTCTTCACGATTTACCAAAGCCTGTACAAACGAGAAAATCGCTTCACGCGTACCAGAAACAGGCAGGATATTGCTGTCTGCACTGATGCTATTCAGCTTAAAACGGCGCGTCAGCCATTGAGCAATACTTTCGCGTAGCTCAGGCAGGCCTTTACTGTTTGGATACGTCGATAAATGTTTAAAGTTATCGATAATCGCTTGTTTCACAAACTCCGGTGCAGGATGCTTTGGTTCGCCAATCGACAGGGGAATTAATGGCATATTTGCAGGCTGGATATCCGCAAAAAGCCGATTTAACTTTTCAAAGGGATAAGGGTGCAATAAAGACAAGCTAGAGTTCATGAAATGTGTTACCGAGCAGAGTGTTAGTGTTGACCGCTGACCTGATGTGAAGCCTCATCCAGGGCAGCTTTGAGTGCAGCTGCAAATTCTTGAGACTCAGTCGGGCTCATCGGGATGCCATTTTTTTTGGTGACAAAGAAAATATCTTCAGCACGTTCGCCAAGTGTGGCAATTTTGGCAGAGTGGATATCCAGCCCTTGCATCATAAATAAACCGCCAATTTTGGCAAGTAAACCAGGATGATCCAGAGTCGCAATTTCGACCATATTCTGATCCAGAGCCGCATTCATCGTAATATCGACTGTATTTTCAATATCGAAATGACGGAGTTGACGCGGAATGCGGCGTTGCATCAGACCCGGATATTCATCTGAATGGCTCAAAGCGTCTTTCAGGGCTTCAATGACGGTGGCTTCCCGTTCAGGGTCGGTGAGTAAGGTACCAAAGCGATCCAGCACCACATAGGTATCCAGACTAAAAGCTTTGGTCGCGGTAATAATCCGCGCATCTTGAACATCCAGATTCATACGATCCAGAATGGCAACTGTGGTCGCAAACAGGTTCGGTTTATCCTGAGTATAAATAAAGATCTGTACCGCATCCTGAGCATATTTTCGATGCGCCCGCATCAGCACCAAAGGCGCAGGATTATCGCCATGTTGTAAAATGGCGCGGGTATGCCAGGCAATTTCATCCGCGGTTTCTTTCAGGAAATAATCATCACCCAGTTCCTGCCAGACTTTTTCAACATCATAGAGCGAGAAATGCTCGACCAGACGTTCACTGGCTTCAAACTTGGTGTCTTCAATCAGCATCTGATAATCGACCGGACGGCCGAGACCAGAACGGATCACATCACGCGCCTGCGTATAGAGCTGACGCATCAAGGATGCGCGCCAGGTATTCCAGAGCTTGGGATTGGTGGCATTGATATCCGCAACTGTCAGGGTATACAGATAATCCAGATGCTCCATATCGCCCATTTTTTCTGCGAATTCTTTGACCACATCCGGGTCGGAAATATCTTTTTTCTGCGCAGTCACAGACATCACCAGATGATTCTGGATCAGCCAGGCCACCAGATTACTTTCGCGTTCGGTAAAGCCATGGCTACGGCAGAATTTAATGGCATCGGCTGCTCCAAGCTCACTATGATCACCGCCACGACCTTTGGCAATATCATGAAAAAGAGCTGCCAGATATACAATGTCACGACGGGTCAGGCGCTGGAACACTGAACTGACCACAGGAAATTCCTTGGCAAATTCAGGTGCTTTAAAGCGATTTAAATTGCGTAGCAACAATAAGGTATGTGCATCGACCGTATAGATATGGAACAGGTCATATTGCATCAGGCCCAGAATTTGCCCAAAGGCCGGGATGTAATTACCCAGTACGCCATAACGCTTCATCGTCACCAGGGTGTCGTAGAGTCGATGCGGTGAGCGGATAATCGCCATAAACAGCGCCTGATGCACCGGATTATCACGAAAATCCTGATCAATGCGTTTTCCTGCCAAGGTCAGCAGGCGTAAGGTACGCGCACGAATGCCCTGAATTTCAGGACGATTGGCCAACAGGTAGAAAATTTCCAGAATCGCGCTTGGATTTTCCGAGAAAATCTTGTGATGCTGAACTGCTAACTTGCCATCGACCAGTTTGAAATTTTCATTAATTTCCTCAATCTGGCGTTCATATTGCGGTAAACGTGGGGTAATCACAGATTCATTGAAGTAGGCCAACAGCATTTCATTGAGTGTAGAGACTTGCTGTGCGCTGCGATAATAGCGCTTCATGAACTGTTCGATCGGATAGTTCGGATGATGCGCCTCATCACGCACATAGCCGAATTTAGCCGCAATATCACGCTGATAATCGAACAATAAGCGGTTTTCGTCACGCTTGGTCAGGCGGTGCAGGTGATGGCGAATCTCCCAGAGAAAACTTTCAGCTTCTTCGAGCACACCCAGTTCAAATTCTGAAATAAAACCCAGATGTACCAGATCATAAATCCGGTTGACGCGGAAATGTCGTTTGGCAATCCAGCCGATCTGGTTGATGTCGCGGATACCGCCCGGTGCATTTTTAATATCCGGTTCCAGATTGCTTTCGGTATTGTTGTGCTGAGCATAGCGTTTATGCTGCTCATCCATTTTGGCATCAAAGAAGGTTTTATCGGTCCAGGTGCGTGACACGATGCGCCGTGGCCATTTGCACAGGTTCTCATTGCCAATAATCAGGCGTGCTTCGATTAGCGTAGTGGCAACGGTGAGATCACTACTGGCCTGACTGACACAATCATTGATGGTACGCACGCTGATCCCCGGTTTGAAATTACCGACATCCCAGAGTAATGAAATGAAGGTAGAAATCAGCTGTTCCTGCTCTGGACTAATCTCGTCTTCTGACAGGATCATGAGGTCGACATCAGAATAAGGCAGCATTTCACGGCGACCATAACCTCCGACAGCAAACAGGGCCAAATCGGTTTGATCCAGTTCGGCATATTTCCAGAGAAATTGCAGTGCTTCATCAATCAGATTGGAACGTGCCAGAATAATATCCCGAATCGACTGTCCATTTTCAAAACTCTCCTGTAGCTGATTTTCGACATCACTACGCCATTGATTGATGGCTTTAATGTCATGGTTACTTTTAATGTAATTCAGCAGAGGTAAGGTATTGATCATGAACAGTGGTCCGTTGGTATTTCAGCTTAGTTTTGATTAATGCTAACTTGATTTGCGACCTGAAGTGCCAGTTCGCGTGCCTGTTCAATGCTTTCAGCACGTGCAGTCGCAACGCCCATGCGACGCCGTTCGAAGCCTTCAGGTTTGCCAAACAGGCGCAAATCAGTATTGCCGTCTGCTAAAGCAAGATTCAGGCCAGAAAATGAAAGATTACGATCATCTACCCCGGCATAAATCACCGCGCTGGCAGCCACACTATGCCGTGTGGTATTGACCGGCAGGCCTAAAATCGCACGTGCATGCAATTCAAATTCGCTTTGGAATTGAGAGGCAAGTGTTACCAGTCCGGTATCGTGTGGACGAGGAGAAACCTCACTAAACCATACTTGGTCGCCTTTGACAAAGAGTTCTACACCAAAGATTCCGCAACCACCCAGTGCTGTGGTGACTTTGTGGGCAATGCGCTTAGATTCCTCTAGCGCTGCTGGAGTCATCGGCTGAGGTTGCCAGCTTTCGACATAATCGCCCGAGTCCTGACGATGTCCGATCGGATCGCAATAAGAGGTTTCGATCTCGCCGGTTGCCGGATTTTTTGCACGAACAGTCAATAAGGTAATTTCAAAATCAAAGTCAATTTGCGATTCGACAATCACCGTACCCTGATTGACGCGTCCACCAGTTTGCGCATATTCCCAAGCCGCGTCTACCTCTGCAAAGCTTTTTACCCGAGACTGGCCTTTGCCAGAAGAGGACATGACCGGCTTGACAAAGTTTGGATAGCCGACATCATCACAGGCAGCACGGAAGGACTCTAAACTGTCAGCAAATCGGTACGCTGAAGTTGGCAGCCCCAGTTCTTCTGCGGCCAGACGGCGAATGCCTTCGCGGTTCATGGTCAGATTGACCGCTTTAGCCGAAGGAATGACGGTCGCAATATTTTGTTCTTCAACGTCAACCAGTACTTGTGTGGCAATGGCTTCAATTTCAGGAACGATTAAATGTGGCTGGATTTGATGGATCAATTGTTTTAATTCTTCAGCATCGGCCATATTCAAGGTATAGGAATAATGCGCGACTTGCATGGCAGGTGCATGCTCATAACGGTCAGCAGCATGAACTTCGACCCCAAGACGTTGTAGTGAAATCACCACTTCCTTGCCCAGTTCACCAGAACCCAATAATAGAACTTTATAGGCAGAAGCTTGCAGGGGAGTACCAATAGTCACGCTCATGTGTGTCATCCATGCTTGATTTTATGGACTTTTAGCATAGCAGAACTGAGCCGGCAGTTAAGCCAAGATTCATACAAAATTGTGATATTGTCCAACAGTTTTATTTATAAAGTTTTTCTGGATGTAAGTAAGGCGTAATTGTCATGTCACTGATCTGTCAGACTGATTTGAAGACGGTATATCCTGTTTTGGCAATAGCTTTTTTCTATCTACAACTGGTCGAGTATTAAAAAAGTATAAAAGAATACGGAAATGATTTTATTTGAGCTTTTTCTTTCAGGAAAAATGATAGGGATCAGCTAATTATTTTTATATAATAAAGACCTATACTATTCCATAAGCATAAGTCTTTATCTTGATTGATCAGTCAGTTCAAGCTTAAAACGTCATCGGCACATAGGTATAAACCAGACCATAGGTCAGTGCTGCGGTCAGGGTCGCCATCACGATGCGTTTGAATTTAAAGTAAAGCGCAGTGAGTACGATAAATCCGACCAGCATCGCAATACTTTTATTCGGTGTTTCTAATAATGGCGGTAAGGTAGCAACTACCAGCATGGAGCTGATTGCCGCAATGCCGATTGAACCCAAGGCAATTTTTAGCCACAATGCTCCGCGTTTTTGTGAGCCTTGCTGAAATTTCTGAATCACAAAAAAAGGCCCGAAGCGTGAGACGAAATTGGCGATCCCGACGACAATGCCGACCAGAATAATCTCTAGATTCATGCTTGATCTCCTGCATGTTCAGGATCTGGCTGTTTTAAGATATAGTGCTTGAACAGGCCGGCAAAAATACCAGAACTGATGCCAATGAAAATCGCGGCAGACAGATCAATAAAGTAACAGGCCACAGCAGAAACCAGAATGGTGACAGCCACAACAAAAGTATGTTTCTTCTCAAAAGCAGCCAATAGGAAACTCAGGAACAGCGCAGGTAACAGGAAGTCTAGAGCCGCTTGCAAGAATTGCGGCAGATTGCTGACCTGATCGGCAAATAAACCACCGAGAAAAGATCCCAATGCCCAGGACATCCAGCTAAACAGGCTTAAACCCAGCATCCAGGATTCAGACCATTCCTGACGCCGTTGCGAGAGCTTGATCATGCCGGAAGCAAAAACCTCATCGGTCAGACCCCAAGACCAGATCGCGGTTTTCTTTAAATTCAGCCGGTCTTGAATCAGGTTTTGCAGCGCAGGGCCATAGAGCAAATGCCGAATGTCTAGGGCAATCACCGTTAATGCTGTCATCCAGATAGATGTGCCACTGCCTAAAAGTGCGACCACAAGGAACTGGCTGGCACCTGCATACATCGAGCAGGAAAGAAACAGCGCTTCCCAAGCCGTAAAGCCAAACTGAGTGGCTGAAACGCCAAAAGCAAACGACACTGGTAAATAAGTGAAGATGATCGCTTGGCTATCTTTTGCACCTTGCCAGAAGCCAGCAGGTTGCGTAGCGAGTTGATTCTGTTCAGACACGACACACCTTGAAGGAGAGTTGAACGATGGGTCAAATGAAGATTGTGTATTCTACGTGAATTTAATAGCATAGTGCCGAAATGTTTAAATTGGCGAGCCTGATATGTGGATGTTCAAGACACGTACGATGCTGACAGCTGCTTTAATGAGCACTGCATTGTTGTTACAAGCGTGTGGGAATGACAGTCAATCGACTGATAAGCCAGAAATTAAACCGGCACCTAAACTGACGAATGATGCGACCACCTATGCCAATGAGGCATGGCAACTGATCAATAAAGTCGATCCACTGGTTTATAATAAAGAAGTGGATCAGCTGGAAACCCAGGTGCGTCAACCGGCACGTAAGCTGAGCACAGACTGGCGTATTAATGTCAAAATGACCGATTCGGTGACTGAAGGTAAATATGCTCTGTGTCGTAAAGCCTTAACCAGTCTGGAAATCTGGGCGCGTACCGTGATCGATAATGGCAGCAGTCTGGAACAAAAGCAGGCGGATTATGAGCGGGATAAACTGCAATGTCAGAATGCGATTGATAATCCTGAATTGGGAAATACTGATCCCAAACAAAAAGGCACCGCGATTGCTAATATGCAATAAACCTTTAGCCATTTAGTTATAAGCATAAAAGCCAGTCATTCAGACTGGCTTTTTTAGGATGAGACAACAGCAAGACTCTAAAAAGAGGGTATCCACACATGTTCTAATAAAATCACAAATACACCACAGATCAGGAGTGTGCTGCCAATTATGCGTTTAATCAGAATAGGTGTAGACATGATCGATCTCCTTAAATATTTAAAGCTAAAGCGTGTTCAATGCTTCCAGATAACGACGATTCACTTCTTGCCAGTTCACGACATTGAAAAAAGCCGAGATATATTCCGGACGACGGTTTTGATAGTGCAAATAATAGGCATGTTCCCAGACATCCAGACCTAAAATGGGAATATTGCCATGCATCAGTGGAGAGTCCTGATTGGCGCTGCTTTCTACAATAAGTGTTTGATCTGGCGCAACACTCAGCCAGGCCCAACCGCTACCAAAACGGCTCAGTGCTGCCTGGGTAAAGGTGTCTTTAAATGCCTCGAATCCGCCTAATTCATGTTCAATGGCCTTTGCAATTTCAGCTTCTGGATGGCCGCCACCGTCTGGACTCATGACTGTCCAGAACAGGGAGTGATTGGCATGTCCACCGGCATTATTGATCACGTTCTGTTTTAATTGCTGCGGTACTTCATTGAATTTGCTAATTAAGGCTTCGACCGATAAATCTTCCCATTCGGTTCCTGCGATCCCTGCATTGATATTATTAATATAGGTTTGATGATGCTTGCTATGATGAATTTCCATGGTCTTGCTATCGATATGAGGCTCTAGGGCATCATAGGGATATGGCAGTACAGGCAGGGTATAGCTCATGGTCAGGATTCCTTTGCTAGAATGAAATCATGTTATTTTTCATTAGATTTAACATACGCCTGAATTTAATATTTTTATATGAGAATAATTATCATTATTGTTAATATGTGTGAATTATGCGTTGCCTGTAAGTTTTCTACGCTCGGTCATCTTATTTCCTAGGTCTCTGTACACGACAAAAATAGATAACTCATTGAAATAATGTCACAATAATTGTTTTCTAACGACGAATACTATGACACATCTCAATGAGTTATATCTTATCTTAAACAAATCTCTAAAATGGAACAAGTCACATTTAAAGTGCTTTGCGCTCATCATGCTTGTGATCATTTTAAAGCAAACATGTAATCTTTCTTCTGCATCTAAAGCCTTGCCCATCAAGTGCTTACCACAATCATTTTAT
>NZ_VPEC01000056.1:0-9581 GCF_013417355.1 Acinetobacter sp. YH12255 | reverse complement strand
TATACTGCTCAGGGAGCAATAGCGGTGATCGCAGCCCAATTCGATGGATAATCTTTCTCGGATTCAATCAATAATTGAACCGCTCTTTCTCTGATTTCAGGGGTATATTTTACTTTTTTCATCGGGACATTCTCTCAGAAAGCTTGGTCTCCGACAAACCCGGTACGGTTCAAGGTGAGATTTCTAAAATATATGTAGACAAAAATTCAATCAAAACAGCACCAAATAATAATGATATTAGATATTTTTCTATAAAAGAAGTTCACTCAAATCCTAAAAATAATGTAGTGAAAAATAATTTAGCGATTGAATGTTCACAAGGTCTTTTCTTGAGCCCATTTACTAATCAATGGGAACCTATTTTTCAAAGAGGCTATATTATTGGTACTCTAAAAACCTATGAATATTATAGCTATACAACTGTTTGCGATGATGTCAGAGGAAAATATTCTAATAACATTATTATTAATACAAACAGAATTGGATTTTAATAATAGCCTAAGCAGAACAAGCTTCTCAAAAGCTCTTCTATAAAAATATAAAAACCTATAAAAGCAAAAGCACATGCTCTCAACTTCTCAACTCGTTACCCAAGCGTCGCACTTCGTGCTTTGGCTTTGGTGAACGGTTGAGAGAGTTTCGGCAATACTCTCCCTAAAGGCGGTCATTTAAAAAAATGACACATCCTTTAAGTATTGCCGATTTACCGCATATTCTTTTGGCTTCGGAGCCACGTATATCGGTCGTATCCGCACATAGCTTTGCAGACTATGCAGACAAGGACTAAAGGTCTTGCACCTTCTCCCACGCGCTCCCTGTCGAAGTATGGCGGTATCTCTGCGAGGGTTTCCCCAACATGCAACTTAACCAACCTATACAGCTACTCTTAACGCTCCGCTTTTGTGAGATTCCCCTGTAGCGGTTTAGCCTTTCGACTATCGCTACGTTGCACCAGTGACACTTATTCCCTCCACATGCAACGCATGCCAATCCCTAAAACGGACACGCAGAAGCAGGCAAAGCTCGATCTATGATGCTTATTTGATGATTTAAAACACGGATTAACGAAGACTTATCATTTTGAGACTTGATCTAAACACTGTTTATTGTGAAAATAGAGTTCAGGTACCAGCCTTTGGTGAAATCATAACGGTCGCCAAACCTTATGATCTTCGTTATTCGATGGGTTAACATCAAATAACTGCGTACCGTAGAATTTACTGGAAAACCCCTCTAAGTTGCAAGGCTTAGGGGGGATTTTCTTTATAATTTACAATTACAAATTTACTTATCCTTATTTAAAGCAAATTTTCGCTTCTTAATCACAGTAATTGACTTTTCTTGTGAAGCTATATTTTGCTGAATAGCTACCTGCTTCATTTTTACTGGTAAAGTAATCTTTTCATCAGATTTGGGGCTAGATTCTTTAGGCTTTGAATCTGTTGGCTTTTGCAAAGTTGCTTCTTTATTTTTAATTTTTATATAAATTTTATGTACGACCGTATTGTGTTCTTTGATCTCCTTATTTTTACTCTTTATTTTTTTATATTGTTCTTTAAAGGGCGTTATAAAATTCTTAACCGTTGATAGCAGTACAGCTTCATCAGAGTGTATATCTGCTAATGTCTTTGGTGTTTCACTTTGTACAAAATCAATAAAATGTAAGGGAAATTTTTCAATAATCTCTGGAGTAGCAAAACTAACAAAATGATATCCGTGATAAGAAATTACAGCGTAATTTGTATCCTGTTTAATCGGATGTTTGATATATCCCTTTACTGTCGCTTCTCCTTGATCCAATAGCTTTTTTAGATAGAAATCCTTGATATGATTCTCTAAAACTCTACTTTTTCTATAAAAATTAATCTTATTGTTAATCTCTTCTCGCTCTTCTATTTCATCAACAATATCTAACTTATGACTAAATTCAACAAATTGAGCATGATGATATTCAGCAAGTTTAGAAGTCCAAATTAAGATTTGTCCAAGATTATCAGGCTTAATAATCTCAATATCGTTGAAATCAAGTTTTTTTATTAGTGCAAGTTCTTCATGCTTGAACTCTTTTCTTTCCAAACTTGAATGTTTCAACATAACAACTTCCTTAACCACGGCGTATCCTTCAAAAACTATAAAGTAAAAGCTCATTTGGTATGAATACCAAATGAGCTTTCTAATTAATCAATCAAACATTAAAACAAAAAAGGGAGGTCATACCTAATTAAGTACGTTTCAATGCCATAATATGGCGAACCATATCGTTAATATGTTGTTTTGTTTCATTATCTTGTGAACCTAACCATGTCACCACATCAGCATCAAAAGCCTTTGCTTGAGCGATGGCGTGACGTTCCTGTAATTTTTTCACAAAACTAGGTTTAACCAATGGGGCATTGGTAGGATCAAAATTTTTATAGCGTTCTAATTCATTTTGCATTGCTGTACCTCCGCTTTTGGTGATGTGATGGTTCAAATGCAGTGATTATTCTCGCAACATCTCCACGTTCAACCCAAACCACTGTTAATAGTCTACCACGATTGCTTAAACCGACTGATATTAGTCGTTGTTCGTCATAGTGTCCTACATCATCAAAAGACATCAATGCAGGATCAAGGAAAATACTACAGACTTCTTCGAACGTAATTTCACGCCCTCTGTAGACTAAATCCATTTTTTGGTCATGCCATTCAAATAACAAGCCGTAATATTCAATCAATGGCATGATTACCCCTTTTCCTCTCGTAGAATTGAAATTAAGTAAGAATTTTCTTTTAGCATAAGAAATATTCTTATTATTTTGGGTCTATGACACAAAAATCGCCATTTTTTCCATATCCGCACTGCTTTTTCATCACTCGGACACACGGTTTAGATTCTCCATCAACTTTACAACTTCCAATATCAAACTGGATGCCTTGCTGTCTCAGGCTCTCGATCTGCGGGATATTGCCTAAAGGTTTGATATAAACACTAAACAGCCAAATGATACCAAGCATCAGAATGGCAAAGATGCCTAGAACAATGGTAATGAGCTTCCATGACAACTGATCACGGGCTGATTCAATTGAATTATTCAAGCGTCCAAGTGCTTTAGCGGTCTTAATAAGCTCCGCTGTACCCTCCTGTAAGCCCGTATTTAGCGATTTTGATACAGTATGGTGGGTCTGCCCAGCAATAGTGCTTTGAATGTGTTCTTTCGTGATTTGAAGCTCTTTAACGGCCTGATTGACGAGGTTCTGCTGTTGTTCTGCAACTGCCATTAGTGCATATAGCTTTTTTTCATCAGGTGTCATCGGCTCATCCCTCTAAACTTCATTGTTTTCTGTTGCTCTCTTTCTAATTTCTGCTGTTGTTTGTACTGTTCCAAAGCAAGCTGTTTAAAGCTGTCAAAATCAGCCTTAAAGCTCTCAATACCCTGTTTAATTTCTTTGTCTGAAATTGGGCTGTTTTTGAGGTCTTTCAGGTCTTTTTTAGGGTCGCCTAAATCTAGTTGCTCAAGCTCTTTATAGGCTATACGTGACTGTTGCAAGGCTTCCCTGATTTCAGGGTCTTTAGCTTGGCTTGGTAATAGTTTCTTTTCGGGTTCTTTCTCTACGCCTTGCTCTTTGTAGCTTCGCATATCAATACGGCTGTCAATTTGGTGTTTTTCTAAATGGCTGTTGCATAAATCTGCCCATCTTTGGCGTAGGTCTTTAATATCGGTTTTTCGTTCCTGGTAAGTCTTGCCTGTATTGTCTTTTTTAGCTCCGCCACGTTCAGGATTCTTGCTGTTATAGCGTTTAAAATATTGCTCTGGATCTCGCTCGATTCCATCTTGTAGACGTTCATTAAACATGAGGTGAACGTGAGGCTGATCGTTGCCGTCCATTGCTTTAGGGTTATGGATCGCAAACTGATACGGATATTTTGAGCCAATTTCAGACTGAATGAAGTCCTCAACCAGTTCTAGGCGTTGCTCGGCATTCATCTCTCTAGGCAGGGCAATTTCATATTCTCGATAGGTACTGCCATTTTTGCGCTCGTAAAGGTCGGCTGCCTGCCAAAAGTTAATCGGATTATGTTCTGCCCATTTCGGCATGTTTCCATAAGCACTATGTTCAAGATCGGTTTCTGCCTGTTCCTGTTTCAGCTTCTTTTCTTCGTCCCGATCTATATATTCGGCATGCGGTGCTGCCTTGCCTGCCTTACCAACTTTGACACTTAAACGAGCAATCGCCATTAGGTTTTATCCTGTTCCTTTTTTTGGTTGCGTTCCTTCTTAAACGCTCTTTGATCGAATATCGAAGCAAGTACCATAATGAGGATGAGTAGCGGTGCTGCGATCACGCCAAAAATAATATCTTTGATCTTTCCCCATACCTGTTTTAGTTGCATGTTGTTGCTCCTAGCGTTGGTACTTCTTTTTTTCATTCAATTTTCAATTGAATGAAAAAAGAAGTTTCAGGGTTTTAGGGATGAAGTCCCTAACGTGCTTAGGTTTCTCAATGAAATTGAGAAACGTCTAAGCGCGCCATCAAATTTTTGATGGAAGTACAGGCGAACTTCTCTAGAACGAACTTTAACAAAATTGCGGA
This sequence comes from Acinetobacter sp. YH12255, assembly GCF_013417355.1. Classification (NCBI taxonomy): domain Bacteria; kingdom Pseudomonadati; phylum Pseudomonadota; class Gammaproteobacteria; order Moraxellales; family Moraxellaceae; genus Acinetobacter; species Acinetobacter sp. YH12255. Next base: position 5,006 of record NZ_VPEC01000056.1, on the reverse strand, counting down.
CATTGGACGTAATTATTTTGTTATCGTTCTTTGAGAATTGAGCCTGTGCTTTTGCGGTATCTGAATTAATGGAATCAAATATGAATAATGATTGGCTGTCTGAAAAAATCACGTATATTTCTGCTTTAAAGAATCCAAGTGATGCTCAAAAACTTTTATTGGAATTAGCAAAAATCCAATACCGTACACCCGACCAAGAGAAAAAACTAAGCGCCTTAATCAAAGCTGAAAAAGCCATAGATCGAGCAAATAAACAGAAAATAGCAGTTAGAAAATTACTGAATGCAGAAAAGGAAGCTGAACGTAAAAAACGTACAAGGCATCTTATTCAATTAGGTGCACTTTTTGAAATTGCTAACTTGGATAAGCGAGATCCTGCAGAATTGCTTGGAGTACTACTTAAAACTGCTGAAATTGATCCAAATGATGCGAAATGGGAAATTTGGAAAGACTTAGGCCAAGATACATTGAATCAGCGTAAAAATTAAAATTGAAGTAATAACGGCTCATAAGCTGCAAAATATAAGCGTATGAGCCTTGTAGGGCTGGATCATAAGAGAATATTAACATCCGCTATCTTTTTTTTTTTAAGTGTCATACTCGGTTCATTTTTGAATGTAATGTATCTCTTTAATATAAGAAGAAAAATACTCTTACACAGAGACAAAACGAAGATTAGATCTTTTAATGGGGCGATAAATTGGCGCATCATATCAACCACGTATTCCATCATAAATATGCCTTTGAATAGTTTGATAAGTTCTATTCTGCATGATTTATCGATTTCACACAAAAACTTTTTAAATAACAAGTATTTATTAATAATATATTAACATGCTTGCATTGATTTCATTAAAAATCTTTCACTTGATCCTAATTATACGAAATGTAAAATTAGGAAAAAATTTAGCTCAAAAGGTGTTAAATCAGCGTAAAAAGACTGAAAAAAATAATAATTGATTATGCAGTTAAGCTACTTAAAACCGTGGAACAATGATCAGTTATTAAGCGTGGAACATGAAAAATCCACAAAAAAGCCCATTTGAGGGTAAATGGGCTTTTCAGTAGTATATAAGGAATTGATTTTTAAAGGAATAAAAAAAGCATTTCGTATAATCTGCATTATGTTAATTGTAGGAAAACTTAAATTAAAATACTTAAATAAGCTATTCTTAGTATTTCATGCACACCATCTAACGAATAATAAATTTCTGATATTTGAATCAGAACATTTGTAATATGAAACTAAATATTAAGTGCTACTGAAAGCTATCTTATTGCAGATAAGATTAAAAATAGTAATGGTATAGCTTAACTATTTAAAAAAATGAGAATAAACCCTCATTAAAAAATCTATTTTTATTAAATTTTAACGATATGAAAACGAAAAATTTATCAATATTTTTAACGGTATTATTGATAGCCTGCTCAGATGTTGATGACAATCCGAAACCAGATAGAACGCAATTTGAAATACTGTTAGAAAAAGCTCAGCAAAATGATGCAGAAGCTCAATATAATTTAGGCCGTATGTACCACTATGGTGAAGATGTTCCCCGGGACTTTGCCACCGCTAAGGCTTGGTACGAAAAAGCTGCTGCTCAAGGTCAGTTAGATGCCCAAGTTAATCTAGGCGTTATATATAACAACGGGAGCGGTGTTCCTCAAAACTTTAATACCGCTAAGGCTTGGTACGAAAAAGCGGCTGCTCAAGGTCATGCAGAGGCTCAGTATAATTTAGGTACTATGTATTACTATGGTGGAGGCGTTCCTCAAAACTTTGCTACCGCTAAGGCTTGGTACGAAAAAGCAGCTGCTCAAGGGGATATAAGGAGTCAGAATAATTTAGGCTTTATGTATACTCAAGGCCAAGGTGGGCATAAGGACTTCAATACCGCTAAATTTTGGTACGAGAAAGCGGCTGCTCAAGAGGATACAGACGCTCAGTATAATTTAGGCCTTATATACTTAAATGGAAGAGGTATAGGTAAGGACTTAAATACAGCTAAAAAGTGGTTTAAACAATCCTGCGACAATGGAAATCAACAAGGTTGTGATGAATACCGAATCCTAAACCCACATTAATAAAATTTATTAATATTTTTAGTTAACAATTAACAAAAAATGGTTGAATCTGTGGACGCTGTTTTTGTGATTCCATCCAAAGTGAATACTTAGATTGAACACGCATTAACAGGTCTGCACTGATTCCCAAAGCATCATGCAAGCGTAAAGCTACATCTGCGGTCACTGGCGCTTTACCGTTAATAATTCGAGAAAGTAAAGGACGTGTCACTTGAATACGTTCAGCAAGTTCTGTAATGGTGATCGCTTGTCCTTCTTCTTTTAAGCCATCTAACCATTCTGACACTAACTCACCTGCATGAGCTGGATTATTCATCATCATATTCACCTCAATGGTAGTCCTGATAGTCCACGATATACGCATTACCATCTTTAAAAATAAAAGTCAGACGCCAATTGGCACTCACAGTGATTGACCAATGATCTTTTAATTTACCTTTCAAAGGATGAAGCTTCCATCCAGGAAAATTCATTTCATCAATGCTTTGCGCTTCATTCAAAGCAGTTAATTGTCTTTTTAACTTGGTTGAATGAACAGACTGAATACCTGCTGTAGAACTGGTTTTAAAAAATCGTTCCAGTCCCTTATGATTAAAATCTACAATCACAAAAAATCATCCTTTGTATAGTTTTAATATACAGCAATTCGTTCAGTAAAACTATACAGAAATATAGAATCAAATAAAATCAAAAGCCTTAAAAACAAATGTGCTCACTCTCTCAACTCGCCCCCAAAGCGTCGCACTTCGTGCTTTGGCTTTGGTGAACGGTTGAGAGAGTTTCGGCAATACTCACCCTAAGGGCAGTCATTTAAAAAAATGACCTATCCCCTAAGTATTGCCGATTTACCTGTATATATTTGGCTTCGGAGCCACGTATATCGGTCGTATCCGCACATAGTTTTGCTGACTATGCAGACAAGGACTCAAAGTCTTGCACTTCGCTCCACGCGCTCCCTGTCGTTACATTGCCTGTATCTCTGCGAGGGTTTCCCCAACATGCAACTTAACAAGTCCTATGTAACTACTCCCAACGCTCCGCCTATGTGAAGTTCCCCTGTAAGCGGTTTAGCCTTTCGACTATAGCTACAATACGCCAGTGACACTTATTCCTACCACACGTAATGCATGCCGACCGTAAAACGGACACGCAGAAGCGGGCAAAGCTCGATCTAGGATGCTTATTTGATGGTTTAAAACACGAATTAACGAAGACTTATCATTTTGAGGCTTGATATAAACACTGTTTATTGTGAAAATAGAGTTCAGGTACAAGCCTTTTGGTGAAATCATAACGGTCGCCAAACCTTATGATCTTCGTTACTTGATGTTAGTTCCATCAAATAACTGCGTACCGCTGAATTTACTTGAAAACCCCTCTAAGTTGCAAGACTTAGAGGGGTTTTTGTTTATAATTTTAAATTACAAGTTACTTATCCTTGTTTAAAGCAAATTTTCGCTTCTTAATTACAGTAATTGGCTTTTCTTGTGGAGCCATATTTTTCTGAATGGTTCCCTGCTTCATCTCTACTGGGACAGCACTATTTTCAGTAGTCTTTGGACTAGATTCTTTAGGCTTTGACTCTGTTGGCTTTTGCAGAGTTGCTTCCTTATTTTTAATTTTTATATAAATTTTATGAGCAACTGTATTGTGCTCCTTAATTTCCCTGTTCTTATCAGCCAATTTTTTATACTGTTCTTTAAAAGGTTTTATAAATTTTTTGATGGCTGATAAGAACACGGCTTCTTCAGGATATATGTCCGCTAATGTCTTAGGTGTTTCCTTTTGCACGAAATTGATGAGATCGGCTGGAAATTTTTTAAGAATCTCTGGAGTAGCAAAGCTTACAAAATCATAGTCATGATAAGAAATTACAGCATATCGGGTATTTTTCTTAGTCGGACTTTTAATATAACCTTTGACTGTTGCCTCTCCTTGATCAAGTAACTTTTTCAAATAGAAATCTTTGATTTGGTTTTCTATAAGCGCATTACCTCTATAGAACCTAAGCTTCTGACTGATTTCCGCCTGTTCTTCCAGATTGTCTTCATCAACAAGTTTTAGCTGTTCGGATTGGTCAAGGAATTGAGCATAATTATATTGAGCAAGTTCGGATGTCCAAATCAGCAACTGATCAAGATTTTTAGGCATAGGAACTTTCAAATCATTCAAATCAAGCTTTTTAATGGGCGCAAGTTCTTCTTCCTTAAACTCTGTTCTTTCTAAACTTGATTGCTTTAACATAATAATTTCCTTAACTTCCACTAATTTTAAACATAATAAAAATTATAAATGAGTGCTTAGAGCCTTCATTTTCAGATTCAGCTATTTGGGGTCAATAACGCATAAATCCCCATGCTTCCCATAGCCACACTGCTCTTTCATCACTCGGACGCAAGGCTTGGACTCGTCTCCAACGGCACAACTTTGAATATCAAACTGAATACCTTGCTGCTTTAAACTCTCGATCTTTGGAATATTCTCTAAAGGCTTAATATAAGATGCAAATAACCATGTCATAGTCAGTATGAAAACTGAAAAAACACCTAAGAAAGTGGTGATTAACTTCCATGAAAATTGATCACTGGCTGATTCAATCGAGTTTTTCAAGCGTCCAAGCGCTTTAGCGGTCTTAATAAGTTCTGCTGTACCGTCCTGTAAGCCATCATTTACCGCTTTTGATATAGTGTGGTGGGTTTGCCCAGCAATAGTGCTTTGAATGTGTTCTTTCGTGATTTGAAGCTCTTTAACGGCCTGATTGACTAGGTTCTGCTGTTGTTCTGCAACTGCCATCAGTGCATATAGCTTTTTTTCATCAGGTGTCATCGGCTCATCCCTCTAAACTTCATTGTTTTCTGTTGCTCTCTTTCTAATTTCTGCTGTTGTTTGTACTGTTCCAAAGCAAGCTGTTTAAAGCTGTC
>NZ_VPEC01000045.1:0-5952 GCF_013417355.1 Acinetobacter sp. YH12255 | reverse complement strand
AATCCATGTTGCAAAGCGACCGAAGCAATTGAAACGTCCGGTGCTTTACAAGCCTGAACGATCTGCTGTTTAAATTCAGCACTGTATGTTCTTCGTTTTTTCGCAAGAGATGCGATGGATGTCTGGTTATTTGTAGTCATAAATTTTAGTCCCCACTTGTTTTTAAGTGGGGACTAAATTAAGGCTTATAGGATGAATTCATAAGGTGTGTTCAGCGGACGCTTACGTTTGTGTTAGCTATTTTGTACACTAATCAAATAATTTTCAGTGGCAGAACACACCAAAGAAATTAGAAAATATTATATGAATTAATATATTGTTAGATAAAGTTAGGAGATGGACTTTTATTATTTATTTTTCTTACGTTCAGCCTTGCGCTGTTCACTCAATTTTTGATGCTCCTCTTCACTCAATTTAACCTTAGTTTGGTTAAATGGTTTACCCAGTGTTAAGTTATATTTTTCAGCACCTAAAACACGTTTTGCTTCTTTCAGAATTACATCACGAATAAAATCATTCAAAGACTCACCAACGAATCCGGCTGCTTCTTTTAGAACTTTCTCTTCCTCATAATACAAAGGTACAGATGCTAAACGTCCGTGCTCTTTACGAAAGCGTTTCTTCACATCTTGGGTGTGTGGAGTGAGAATAATCTTGTACATTAAATTACGTGTGTATTCGACTTCTTGACCATTAGCATCATCTACAGTCGCTTCAGGATTCTCTAAAATTTCCTCAAGATCATCACCAAAACCTAAAGATGGTTTACTCTTATTTTTAACCATTATAGGATCTCCACCAAGAAATCATTAAATTCATCTCTAGCCTTAGAGCTACCCATTTCCATTACAGACAAGCCTTGAATCGTTGCATCACGGAATTGTTTACGATCACGGATAATGGTGTTTAATAACTTGAATTTAGGAAGTGTTCCTAGCAGTTCGATTGAATCTGCAACTTCAGTAGATCTTGTATTTGATGGAGCTTTATTAACAACCAGATATGGTTGAAGCTTTTCATTGACCTTGTGATAGGTATTAAATAATTTCAATACAAATGGAAGGACTTCAACATCGGCTTGGCTTGGTTGTGTTGGAACAATTAACTTATCACTGACTTGAAGAGCAGATCTAAATTCTTCACTGTCACGCCCAGCTACGTCTAATAAAACATAGTCATATTTCTTTTGAAGATCTAAAAGGATCTTCTTTAAATCACCAGTATGGTATTCAGTATAAACAGGATTTTGAGTTCTACGCTTAGACCATTTAAGAGCTGACTGTTGATCATCAGCATCAACTAGGACTATAGACCCCTTCTTACTCAAGGCTACAGCAAGGTTTGTAGCCAGTGTTGTCTTACCTACTCCACCTTTACGATTGGCAATGGTAATTATCATTTCTTCTTCTACCTAAATAGATGTAACAATAGCTCTATTGTATAAAGGATTAATATAAGTCTACAAGAATAATATTTGTTTATTTTGTAACAGGTTATAGATGTGATGTGCCGCATTAAACTGGGGGTGATACAGATTCTAAAGCACTAAACTATACGGGTTGATATCTTTTTATATATCTGGTTTTAATATTAATTTATGGTACGTTTCAAACTGTAAGCATCCGGTGAACCACCGCTTTTTCTAGCTATTCAATACCGTCCATAGTTTCCATTATTAAAAGTGCTGCATTTGCCCCCAGTAAAAGAAGAACTGAACCGCCGCCAGCAATCAAGAGACTGTTGCTCACATTAGGATTCTACTGCAGCAGATGCTCTAGATAGCTTAGTCTTTTGAATATCAAATATTACTCTAGTATAATTAAATGATCTGTATTGATGAAATCAAGCGTTCTCCAGCCCATGGACATGCATGCGGATATGGATACTGCAATGGCATAGGTGATGAGAGCCTTTGGCTACATCAAACCACATTGCGCTTATCTATTCTGTAATAAGCATGGCCATCGCATGAAAGTCCTGGTGGTCTGGCTTTGTGCCAGACGATTGGAATAGGACAAGTTCCATTGAGCTTTATCCACCAGAGTGAAACTGTAGCACTCAGCCTAGAAAATTACAGGGCTGATCCAGGGTAAACCCTGACAGCGTATTGGACTGCAGCAGGTGATGAATATGCTTTCTATAGAGGAAATCTTAACAATGTCATGACTTAATTGAACTAAATCTACAATCTCTTGGATGTTCATTTAATAGCTGTATTGTTAGAGGTATTAAATGATGTAAAAACTTGTATTTAGTTATTCTAATTACAACATTTTAACTATTTTAAAAGCAGGCTTTGTATTTAATCTAGTATCTTTAACTTTATACCATTTTTCAATATCAGTAGCTTTTGCTTTGTCAGGTATATTAAGTTCATTATAAACATCTTGAATACGAACTTTTATATCTGAACGAAGAATAACTTCATCCTTTTTCAAATTAAGTAAAGTCGGAATTTCAGTTGCATTATCCTTCTGTGCATCTTGAATCTTTAATGCTCTTTCAATTGGTAACTTTCTATATTCAAATTTTCTAATCGTGTCGTGCGTCAAAACATCATAAGCAGTTTTGAAATAGTCATCCTTTGCATCAACCAATTTATAAATTTTAGAATTATCTGCATCTCTTGCTTCACAATATTCTTTCATCGTTTCATAAAAGCACTGGCTATGACCTGATAAAAATTTAGCTACACCTTCAGGTTTATGAGCGAATGCTTTATGTTTTGTTTCATCAGTCAGTAAAGCTCTAAATGAGGCAGAATATCCATCTTCATTAACTTCAGCACCTGCAACAACACGTACCACATAAGTTGCTTCTAGTGCTTCGTATGCCTGTAATTCAGCTTTCAATGCAACGTCTGAAACATACAGTTCACCTTTTTCATCTTTGAATGTGTACTTGTCATCTTCAGCAGCTTTTCTTAATTGTTCACGTCCTGCATCTGACATTTTACCTTCTTTGATATCATTCAAAACGTCTTCGCTGTCTTGGATACGTTTCTGAACTTCCTGCATCCATTCTTCTTTTGTACAACTTGCAGCTTCAGGTAGATTTCCAACTAATAGATTAATGTGTTCATTATATTTTGTGTTTCGAATACGACCACAAATTTGAGGTACAAGTACATGGAAATCTACTTTTGTAGCATCACGGAGTCCATTAATGATGATGTAGGTTTGTCCTTCTTCATCGAAGATGTCTGCACCTTCAAAAGCAGTTGAAGTATACAGATTGATCTTTGCAGGGGCTGAAGTGATGTCACTGATCTTTGCCCATTTCAAGCCAAGCTTACTATTAAATGTTTTTTGGTTTGAATTTGATTTTGAACATACAACTCTAATATCGTCAGGATTAAACAGATTCTTACCTGTTTCCTTATCAACTAAGGCTTTCAACTTACTTAGGATAGATGCAATTTCTGTCACTGAGTTATAGAAGATATGAGCATTGCCTTCAATTGTTCCCATCAAATAATCATAGCACAATCCAAACAAAGCATTGTTTACACCTACGCCATGTTCAATTTTTTGAAGGTTAAATTTAACCGGTCTAACATCACCCCACTCGATTGTACATAGTGGTAAATGTTCGAGTGCTGAAGGAAAATATTCACGTTTTGTTGGTGTCGCTGTTAAGAAAACGTACGAACCAAACTTGTTATAGTTTTGAAGTACATATTCACAAGTAGCTGCTTTGAAACTACCTAAATTCACAAGTGTATGTGCTTCATCAATCAGTAATTTAAATGCTTTTGGATTGAAGCCTGGTGTTGTTAGGAGTTTTGGTAATGAGTCAAAAGTACAAACAATTTTTCTAGAACTTGAAGTGTCTTTTAAATATTCTGTTATTTCTTCTCTCTCGGTATCACCATACACGCCAATTAAATCAACAATTCCTTGGTTGTCTGCTAATTTGGATTTAAGTAGGTTAATGTAAGGAACGAGAACTACATAATTTTTTGCATTACGGATAACTAATGTTGTACCACCACAACCTGTAATTTGTTTATTTACATAACAGTTGTCTGGAAAATCCTTAATTAGATTTGAAAGTTTTTCGGAGCTATCACTAGCTATAATTGTTATTGTATTTGCTTGAGCATCTTGCTCTATTTTTACTGCATTATTTATTACTAAATCTTGTAAATTCATTTATCGGATTACCTAAATAGGTCTTAATTTTTAGTGTCATTTATATGTTGTCAGGATATGAAGTAGTGAGGGATAATCCTCTATCCTATGTGATTAACAGTATCAAAATTATAAATCAATGTCAACACTTTATTTCACACAAGTCCATTGTTTACTCTTTTTAAGTATTTGATTGATAATATTTCAATATAAAAAAGTGTAAAATCAAACTATACACTTTTTTAAGCATACCCCCCTTATCTAAGATAGAAAAGTGTAAGGGTTTCTCTTGGACATAGCATTTTGTCTTGAGATCAACTAACGCACTCTGTTACTCTCATTCTATAGTAAACTGGTTCAGTCGTTTGTTTGCTCAAACTATTACTCGGTATATCAAAATGCTAGCGCATTTAGCTATACGCTCGCAAAGTTTCGAGCTAATAAGATTTGATTGATTAGATAATTATTTTACACTTTTTTTAGAAATGAAAATTAAATATACATTTACTATAAAAACAATTGTTTACAAGAAATACTTTACACTTTTTTTCCCACAGCCCTTTATATTATACAATAAATTGTGTAAGAGCTTAGGCAGTTATCAACAGTTATAAATTCAAAGAGTTCTTTTAAAATAGTAAAACATAGTCCTAAGACAAAAGCTTGTCTTGAGTTAGATATAAATATAATAGTAATCAATTAGTTAAAAATTTTTATCTTAAAAGAAGAATTATAAAAATTAATTAACATTCCTTCTAAAGCTCTGACGAGCCTTAGAACTCATTAACCATCTATAAAACTCTACCCTTTCTCATTTATATTCATGTTCTAAGGAACATAAAAAATCATTTATTAATTTTGTAGAAATAGAGGTAACAGTTTAAAAACATGTCTTTATTCTATTGGACTGAATAGCCACCAAAATTCTAGACACATATATCCATCTTGATCCTCTCTCGCTTTAACAACTGAAAGAAACTCTCGGTAACAGCATTATAATGGCAGTTTCCACGCCGACTCATACTGCTTTCAAGATTATGATGCTTGAGAAATGTCTGCCACCCATGGCTGGTGTATTGACTGCCTTGGTCAGAATGAATCAGGACTTTGTTCTTTGGGTTTCTTCGCCACAAAGCCATCAATAATGCATTTAAAAGCAGGTCTGTGGTGATTCTGGATTTCATCGACCAGCCAACCACAAGACGCGAAAATAAATCAATCACCACCGCAAGATATAACCAGCCTTCATGCGTACGGATATAAGTGATTTCAGTCACCCACAGTTGGTTGGGATGAATTGGATAAATTGTCGGTCTAAAGTGTTTGCAGCAACGACAGCGGTATTACCAGCATGAGATCTAGGTTTACGATAACCCCGCTATGATTTAAGACAATTAGCTTTCATCAACCGATAGACCTGATTGATCCCGTAACTCTCACCAACATCTTTCAAATCACAGTGAATCTTGCGATAGCCAGATTCTAGCCAGAATTACCCAAAGAGTTGTTGCCGTTTCTTGGCAGTTTTACTGGTTGGTTGCTTTAACCTTTAACCATGCGTAATAATCACTGTGATGAACATCCAGAGTTGAACATAAACAACGGATCGGCTATATTTGCTGATTGTCCTGAATAAAGGCGTACCTCATTTGGACTGGCTTGCGAAGTACACCGCGGCCTTTTTTAATATGTCCCTTCCAATACGGCTATTGATACAGCTATTAAAACAGCAAAAACAAACGATAAAATATAAGCAATCACCTACTCAAAAAGCTCAACAACCAAAAGCCGTGAGCCAATTTGATTGCATGCCTTTATA
>NZ_VPEC01000032.1:0-19578 GCF_013417355.1 Acinetobacter sp. YH12255 | reverse complement strand
TCATGAGAAAGCCCATATAAATGGGTAATGTACAAGTTGCTGTAGAAGCATGTTTAATTCGTCTGATCACAGATACTTTATAAAGTATTTTAATACTTTTTTGAATCCGTCAATGCGTAAGTCCTATGAATATGAAGTGCTCGGTAATAAAAATAAAATCAGCCACACGAGATGATCTACTATGTTTAAATTGTTGCTCTTGCTGTGTATTTTTTTGCTGTTCAATGCCGCCTGGATCGTGGGGCGGAAAATTTATAAAACCCAGTCTTATCTCTCTGCGCAGCGTGCAGAAAAACCTGAACAAATTGCCAGTATTTCAGAACATGTCATGACTACGCATGAGGAACAGGTGCATCTGGTTGATGCTTATGAACTGGAACTGTTTGATGATGTTGCTCAGCTGTTTTTTCAGCGTCATGTAGCTATTCAGGACAGGGCACAGGCAGAGCAGTTACAGCAGGAAATCTTGCAAAAAATGCCCATGCAAAGCAGTACACAAATTCGTCAGATGGATTTAGGGGAGTGGTCGATTTTCTGGAATTTTTACCATCAGTCACTGGAATATTATGTCGGCCGCTATGGCGTGTTTTATACGCATGTCGACCGTTTTGGCCAAGAGCATCGTCAGGAAATTCGTACCGATCTTTTACGGTCAGATTGTGCTTGATCTCTCTGCTCAGGAAGCTTGTAAGTTTTGCAGGAAACGATAGGCATTAAACATCAGGCTGCATATTTAAGCCGATGTAATTCGGAAAAGGTATTTAAGGCATCTTGCCAGATTTTTTCTGCCCCCTGACGGAAATAGCCCATATGACCAATGTCCTTTAAACCATAATCTTCAGCTTTAAGATCAATATAATGCACGTTTGCCTGACGGTAATATTGCATAAAAGCATGTCTGGAATTAGGCAGGGCCCAAGCATCATCGAGAGCAGCAACCGCATAAATCGGAGTACTTACCGCAGCATAACGTGTGTGTAAGTCTTTCAAATCCGGATCGGCAAAGAAATAGGTCGGATATTTGCACCACTTACGCCACTGACGATAGACATCACGTGGCAAGTCTGCACCCATGTTAAATTTGCTCCATGGCAAATAGCCGGTGATTGCTACGAGTGGAGGGAAAACAATATTCCAGATCATCTGAACCTTGATTTTTTCCTTGAGCGGCATATAACCATGCCAGCCGGCGCCTGTGCCATAACAGTACATCGCTTCGATGCGGTTATGATGTTTACACAGACCTAATGCCTGACCTCCATAGGAATGGCCAATCATATAAATATCCAGTCCTGTCCGGCCCAAATATTCAATTGCCGCACTCAGGTCATATTCTCCCCAGTCGAGATAAGACATTTTAAAGCCTTTGAGCTGTTTCGGTGCGGAAGCGGCCACCCCTCGATAATCGAAGGTCAGCACCTGAAAACCGGCATGAGTTGCATATTCTGCAAAACGGCGATAAAACGCTTGCGGTACTCCCGTTGCACAGGCAACGACAATATTGGCCTTCGCCACAGACGGTGTACGGTAGAGTTTGCCACTTAAGCTATAACCATCTTCTGCCAGAAACTGGACACTTTCTACCTGCATTTTTCCCTGCACTATGAGTATATCCTTCGTTATATTGGATGAGATCTTGTTTTTTGTGCGCTAGCTTATGTTTAATCCAATAATGGGCCAGATGTCAAAACTCGGCAGTCGTATAGCGAGAAGAACCCTTTAAGCATATATGAAGATCGCTGCGCTATCATCATGTCTAAACAGGGGGAAATAGTATGATTATTGATTTTCAGCAGGCGCAATTACAGAAGTTTATGGCTCTGGCAATGAAGATCGAAGCGCAGCCTGAACTGTATGTGCAGTTTGATTCGGTTTCAGACTTTTATAAAGCAGACTGGTTGCAGGATTTTCCAAACGGAACCACATGGTATGTGTCCGGTCTAGACGATGGCGCCGATGAATTTCATGTCGTGATTGACTATGCCACAGCACAGCTACAGATCAGTTGTGGCCAGACACAGTTGTCTGCAAAACTATCTTGCAAAGATTGACCGAATTACCGCTATTTCCCGATAAAAGAATAATGACAGATGCTATAAAGTTGATATAAATTGCAGAATCATCTCTGTGTTTGGTTTTATTTGCGATAGTCCGGAGTGACCTAAGCGAATAATGCAATAAAAATAAGGAAAAATAGCATGGCACATCAGTTCACTGTGAAAGCAATTATCAATGGCGTGTCTATTGATGAATTTAAACGTCTGGCCAATGATATTCGTTTGCATGAGGCAGTCTGTCATCGAATTCCTGCGCAAAATTTAGAAATACTGGTCTCGGAAAAGCAGGGGCATATGTATACCTTGAAACGTGCCTATAATCTGGATGTCAACATCCCGGATATGGCAAAAAAATTACTCAAGGATGCATTCCGTTTGCAGCGTACCGATATCAGCGATCTGAATCAAATGACATCGACGGTACAACTCGGGGCAAATTTACCGATCGAGGCGACCTGTCAGCGTGCAGTCACTGGAGATGAAGACCAGATCCAGTTTCAGCTTAACTGGACAGTAAAGGTCAAAGTGCCGTTGCTCGGCGGTATGCTGGAAAAGCATGCAGAAGGCGAGATTCGTAAATTTAGTGAAATTGAACTCAGTATCGTTGAAGATGAATTACGCAAGAGCCTAACAGCCTGAATTAGTGCACCCATCTCGTTCACCAATATTTAAAAAGGGCACTTTTAAGCTGGGTGGTGGCGGTCAATTCGGCAATGTATAGCCATTTAGCTTGCTGCCGTTATCTAAGCAATGCGGCTTAAGACGTAGAAAAATAATAAGGCAATACAGGTGGGATTGAGTGCCGTTTGATCGACTGAAGAAACGGCATCATATTATTTGTATTTATGCCGCTAACTTTGAGCTTAATCACTTCTTCTATGATATTGCATCCCCAGTCGATAAGCGAGTTGATCCACATTCAGTAATTATCTGCGCGTACTGCGCAACATGAGCTAACCATCTGCATGCTACTTTTTCTAGAATGATTTTTGGATTGATGAAGCAGATTGCTGAATTGCAGTGCCATAAGCAAAGACTTCGACCATACCGCCTTGCATGCCCAGTTCCGTAGTGCTCAGCCGAATCCCCATAATCTGGGTGGCTCCGATTTTTTCAGCTTCAAGTTTTAAACGTACAATCGCCTCACGCCGTGCCCGCTCTACCACGCTTTCATAGCTGGTCAAACGACCTCCCAACATGTTCTGCACATTGGCAATTGCGTATTTAAAATAATCATGGGAAATAACCACATTACTGCTGATCATCTGTCCGGAATGTTCAGATAAGATAAAGCGGCTGTTGTTGACCTGGATATAAGCCAGTCGTTGTTCCTGTTCGTCTAGATAACGAAAATGTTTGCGTTCGTTATAACGACCAAAGCCAAAACCGACGCTAAACAGAATGACAAAAATGACGATCTGAAAAATTAAACCGTCCATGAATTATTCTGCCTGTGGAAAAGGGTCGGGTAATTTTGGCATGACTGGATCAACAATGACCGCCGTTCCATAGACAAACAGTTCAGAGGCGCCTTGGGCAATATTGGAGGTCGAGAAACGAATACCGACAATCGCATTGGCACCCATGCTACGGGCTTTTTCAACCATCCGGTTCATCGCTTCCTGACGGGATTCTTCCAGCAGCTCGGTATAAGCAGTAAGCTCACCCCCGACAATATTTTTCAGGCCAGCGAGTAAATCACGCCCGACATGTTTGCTGCGTACCGTACTGCCATAAACCACATCAATTTGTTGGCGAATAGTATGTCCCGGTACAGATTCCAGATTGCTAAGTAACATGCGTATGTTTTCTAAATAAATTGCTGGTCTATGACAATAGGAAAACTGCCTTGAAAATGCAATAAAAAAGCCCACCGAAGTGAGCTTTTCTTTTTCTATTTTAAATCTATTTCGCCTGCTGTTCTGCTGCGCGGCGTTGTTCAGTCACGGACGGCTGATTCGGCAGGGTATCCGTGGTATTGACTTTTAAGCCTCCGCCGAGGGTCTTGTAGACTTCAACCTGATTGTTCAAGTTGGCCTGTTCAAGCAAGAGCAAGCCTTGTTCTGCGGCATAAGAGGCACGCTGTGCATCCAGTACCGTCAGATAGCTGTCAATCCCGGCGCGAAAACGTGCCTGCGACAGGCGATAGGTGGTATTGGTGGCTTCTACTAGACGGCGCTGTGCAGCAATTCGATCACCAATGTTTTGGCGAACTGCTAGCGCATCATTTACTTCACGAAAAGCGGCTTGAATCGACTTTTCGTAATCTGATAATGCAATTTGCTGATCGGTTTCAGAAATCTGGATATTGGCCTGACGGGTACCCCAATCGAAAATTGGAATATCCAGACTTGGGCCAAAGGACCAGCCAAAACTGCCTGATTTAAACAGATCGCCTAAATCGGTCGATGCATAACCTGCTGAACCGGTCAAACTGATGGTCGGGAACAGGCGTGCGCGTGCTGCTGCAATATTGGCACCCGCTGCAGACAGACGATACTCGGCAGCGCGTACATCTGGACGGTTAATCAGCAGATCACTTGGCAAGCCTGCACCCAGTGCCGTATTGGATGTGATGCGGGTTACGCGTTGTGCCGGCAATAAAGTCGCAGGCACTTGCTGACCGACCAGCAGGTTTAACAGGTTTTGTGCCTGTGCCACCTGAGTGCGGTAATTCGCGACATCATTGCGTGCCGTTTCGACGGAAATCTGGGCCTGACGCACAGGAAGTTCGCTGTCGATCCCGACATCAAAACGTTTCTTGTTCAGGTTAAACGATTCAAGCTGTGCTTTTAGCGTTTGTTCAGCCAAAGCCAGATTGGCATTGGCAAATGAATAGCTGAGCCAGGCTTGAGACACCTGACCAATCAGTGCAATTTGCGTCGCATCTCGCGCACTTTGAGTCGCCAGGAAGTTATCCAGTGCATTGTCACTTAAGCTACGTACACGCCCCCAAAAGTCCAGCTCAAATGCGGTTACACCCAGACCTACATTATAGGTGGTTACAGCACCGCGGCTTTGAGGATTGCTACTGCCCGTGTCTTGACGTAACACGCTGCCACTGGCACCAATGGTCGGTAACTGATTGTTTTCAGTAATCTGATACTGTTGCTGGGCGCGTTGAATATTCAGGGCAGCAGTGCGCAGATCACGGTTATTGTTTAATGCCAGATCGAGCACCTGTAACAGGCGCTGATCGGCAAAAAAGTTTTTATAACCTTGTTCTGCTACAGAAGTACCAGACGCATTGGTATAGCTGCTCGGGATATTTGCCTGTGCAACCGGCTCTGGACCACGCATGCTTTGACAGGCTGTCAAAGCAAGCGCAAGGGCAGATACCGCAATGCTACGACCTGTAATAGACCATACATTTTGCATTACGACTTATACTCCTGATTTTGTTGTTTTGGTTTGTATTTAAAGATACTTCGAATCCACACGTAGAATACCGGGATAAAGAAGATACCTAACAAGGTCGAGCTGATCACGCCACCAAGTACACCATAACCGACTGAGTGCTGACTACCTGCACCTGCACCTGAAGCCAGGGCAAGCGGCAATACACCAAAACCAAAGGCCAAAGTGGTCATGATAATTGGACGTAAACGCATTTTCGCCGCATGCAAGGTTGCTTCGAATAAATCTTCACCTTGCTCTTGTAGCTCTTTCGCAAATTCCACGATCAAGATCGCATTTTTCGCAGAAAGACCAATCACGGCAATGATCGCCACCTGGAAGTAAATGTTATTCGACAGGTTCGGGTTTTGCAGCAGCACCATCCCGCCATAAGTCATGAGCAATGCACCGACGATACCCAATGGCACCACCAGCAGAACCGAGAACGGAATCGACCAGCTTTCATACAGGGCTGCCAGACACAGGAATACGATCAGGAGTGACAGGGCATACAGGAACGGCGCCTGTGCACCAGATTCACGTTCTTCCAAAGACAGACCGGTCCATTCGAAGTCAAAGCCGGTTAAGCCCATTTCTGGTAACTTCGCCGCAATTTCTTCCATGGCCACCATGGCATCACCCGAACTGATTCCCGGAGCCGGTGTACCTTGAATGTTCATCGACGATACGCCGTTATAACGTTCAAGACGTGGTGAACCATAGGTCCATTCGCCTGTGGCAAAGGCCGAGAAAGGCACCATTTCACCGCGATTATTACGCACATACCACTGGTCCAGATCTTCCGGCATCATACGTGAGCCAGCTTCACCCTGAACATATACCTTCTTGACCCGACCGCGATCAATGAAGTCATTGATGTACGAACCGCCCCAAGCAATACCCATAGTACTGTTAATTTCGGCAACGCTGACACCCAGTGCACCTGCTTGCGCATGATCCACAATGACACGGTACTGAGGAGTATCTTCCTGACCGTTTGGACGTACACCTGCCAGACGCGAATCTTGTGCTGCCATGCCCAGGATTGCATTACGTGCTGCCAGAAGCTGGTCATGACTTTGACCACTTGCAGCCTTGAGCTGTAAGTTGAAGCCAGCCGACACACCCAGTTCAGGCATCGCAGGAAGCTGCAATGGCATGATATAAGAGGCATCTTTGACAATCATGTTCAGCGCCATACCACGTTGAATAATGGCACCGACCTGAGATTCCGGACTGTTACGTTCAGACCAGTCTTTCAGTTTAATAAAGGCCAGACCTGCGTTTTGTCCCACACCGGTAAAGGAGAAACCTGCCACACTAAACACCGACTCGACATGATCTTTCTCGTTTTCCAAGAAATAGTTGGTCATGGTGTTGACCACTTTGTCGGTACGTTCCAGGGTAGCATTTGGCGGTAGCTGAACCAGCGCCATAACCACACCCTGATCTTCATCCGGCAGGAATGAAGACGGCAGTTTCTGGAACAGCAGCACGATAACACCCAGCACTACTGCATAGACAATGCCTGAGAAAATCTTGCTGTGGGTCATGCGATTTACGCCGCCCTGATATTTCACCGCCACATTGTCAAAGCTGCGGTTAAACCAGCGGAAGAAGCGGGCAAAGATACCGTTACTTTGCGGCTTGTTCGGATCATGCTGTTTCAGCAAGGTCGCACACAGGGCAGGGGTAAAGGTTAATGCCACTATCAGCGACAAGACCATTGCTGTGACCAGCGTAATCGAGAACTGACGATAAATAACCCCGGTGGTTCCACCGAAGAATGCCATAGGAACGAATACTGCTGACAGCACCGAGGTAATACCAATCAGTGCGCCAGAAATCTGTTTCATCGACTTTTCAGTCGCAGAAACCGGATCCAGATGCTCTTCCACCATGACCCGTTCTACGTTCTCGACCACAACAATGGCATCATCGACCAGAAGACCGATCGCCAGCACCATGGCAAACATGGTCAGGGTATTAATCGAGAAGCCGAAGACGTTAATCACGGCAAAGGTACCCAAGACCACGACTGGAACGGCCATGGTTGGAATGATCGTGGCACGCCAGTTCTGCAAGAACAGGAACATGACCAGGAACACCAGGATAATCGCTTCGATCAGCGTTTTGACTACGCTCTTGATCGACAGTTCAATAAATGGTGTTGTATCAAAGCCCAGTTGATCGACCATGCCTTGCGGATAGTTCGGACGTAACTGTTCTAAGCGTTCTTCAACCGCTTTTGCTGTATCAAGCGCGTTAGCACCTGTGGCAAGTTTAATTGCCACACCACCAGCCGGTTTGCCATTAAATTTCGAATCAAACTGATAGTTATCTGCACCGAGTTCCACCCGTGCAACATCACCCAGACGAACTTGCGCGCCCGAAGTGGTATTTTTTAGGAAGATATTGCTGAACTGTTCTGGGGTTTGTAACAGGCTTTGAGCCGTTACGGTTGCATTCAGCACTTGACCTTCAACAGCAGGAGCACCACCAAGCTGACCGACCGCAACCTGTGCGTTCTGGGTGCGAATTGCAGTCGCAATATCGCTCGGTGTTACTTGCAGGCTGGCCATTTTGGCCGGATCTAGCCAGATGCGCATCGCATAAGAGCCACCAAAGACCTGAACTTCACCAACCCCGGCCACACGGCTTAAAGGTTCAGAAATATTCGAGTTGACATAGTCTTTGATGTCATCGGCGGTCAGGCTGCCATCAGGTGAATAGAAAGCCAATACCTGAAGGAAGCTGGCACCGGATTTGGTGACACGCACACCCTGACGCTGTACATCTTCGGGAAGAAGTGCAGTGGCAGACTGTAATTTGTTCTGAACCTGAACCTGTGCGATATCAGGATCAACACCCTGGTCAAAGTTCAAGGAAATAGAAGAAGAACCGTTACCCGCGCTGTTAGACGAGATATAACGTAAGCCATCCATACCGTTCATCTGCTGCTCGATGATCTGGGTGACTGTATTTTCAACAGTTTCAGCAGATGCACCTGGATAAGTCGCAGAAATGGTCACGGTTGGCGGAGCAATCGTTGGATATTGTGCAATTGGCATTTTGCTGATGGTTAAAATACCGGCCAGCATGATAACCAATGCAATCACCCATGCAAAAATCGGGCGATGAATAAAGAATTGAGCCATGAACCATTACTCCTTATGCATTTGCAGCAGGTTTTTGTTCAGGTTGTTCTTTCTTTGCATCATCTGCCTTTTTCTCGCTTGCTGCAGGCTGTTGCGGTGCAGCACCTTGTGGCGCAGCAGCTTGAGGTTGATAAGGTTTAGCTACAACTTGCTGTTCAGGTTTCACTTTTGCAATCCCGTCCACAATCACTTTATCACCTGGATTCAGACCTTCAGTCACAATCCAGTTGTTGCCTTGAGAGCCGGTGGTCGTGACTGGACGTGGTGCCACTTTACCATCAGCACCGACCAGCATCGCCATTGCCTGACCTGTTGGAGTACGGGTCAACGCCGCTTGTGGGATCAGGAAGGCATTGGGCACTTCACCCTGTACGATTTGCGCAGTCGCAAACATACCTGGCAGGAGTAAATGGTTTTTGTTCGGGAATACCGCACGTAAAGTCACCGTACCTGTTTCCGGATTTACGCTGGCATCCGAAAATGCAAGACGGCCTTCAATCGGGTAGATGCTGCCATCTTCAAGCTTTAACTTCACTTTAGTGTTGTTTGAGCTATTCAAATCGCCTTTGTTGAGCTGCTGACGTAAACGTAAAAGCTCAGCACTGGACTGGTTGATATCCACATAAATTGGATCTAAACGCTGAATGGTAACCAATGGCTCTGGTTGATTCGCCGTCACTAATGCACCCGCAGTCACAGAGGAACGGTTGGTCTGGCCCGAGATCGGTGCACGTACAGTCGAATAGCCCAAGTTAATTTCGGCATTACGCAAGGTGGCACGGTTGGCATTCAGATCGGCTTCAGCCAGTTTGACCTGTGCCACGATGTCATCATATTCTTGTTTAGAAATGGCATTGGTTCCAACCAGCTGGCGGTAACGGCCTTCCTTCACACGTAATACACCCAGATTGGCTTCAGCACGGGCAATTGCTGCACGAGCATTATCCACGGTCGCACGGTTGGTGCTTGAATCGATTTCGTACAGAGCCTGACCTTCACGCACATAACTGCCTTCAGTGAACAAGCGTTTAAGCACCACACCACTGGCTTGCGGACGTACTTCTGAAATTTCAAATGCTGTTGTACGACCCGAGAGCTCTACAGACTGCTCTACACTTTGTGGTTGTGCAACAAGAACACCGACTTCAGTCGGTGGCATTTGTTGTTGAGCACCAGCTTGCTGGCCCTCTTTTGGATCTTTGCTACAACCAACAAGTGCAAGACTTGTTGCTAATGCGCAAGCAGTCAGGGCAGGTGCCCAAAGCTTTGCAGACATCATTGTTTCACCTCTATTAGATCTTTATCTAAATTTTCTTATTTGTGCGCCGCGCAATATCTGATCCAGACCATATACCACAACGAAATCCAAATAAAACTGATACTCCAGCCGGATATGACATCTGAAGGAAAATGTACGCCTAGATAAACTCTTGAAATCCCCATCATCAGCATCCATAAGCCTGCACCGATCATGATGATGGTAAAGCGAGAATGTTGCCGATACATGTAAATTGCCAGACAAGCCAGACATGCCGCATACAGACTATGCGCACTTGGAAAGGAACTTCCAAAACTTTCAACCAGATGCAAGGACTCTGGTGGTCGGGGTCGGGCAATTGCAAACTTTAACAGCCAAGCTAGGAGTATTCCTCCGATAATTCCGATACATATAAAAATTACGCTTGTATGCTTTTTATACCACAGCAAGGCAATACACCATAGTGTGGATAAAAATAATACAAATGGCATGCCACCTATCACTGATAAGGACAGAGTAATTCGATTCCAAAACTCGGTGCGATACAGACTCATCCACTCCACTGCGTGCAAATCAAGCTTGCTTAAAGCAGGGATATTCAGGATGAACACACTGAAAATTAAAAATAAAATACCGACAAAAAGTAACAAGTAATGCATGCCAAAAATCCTTGTCCCTTTAACCGTTCGCAGATCGGTTAATTGTCTGGAGTAGAAGTGTACTTGTCAGTACACTTTTTTTCAAGTGTGCGTATTTTATGCGAATTCCATTTTTTTAGTAAGGAATTTGTTGCTAAATATACTGTAATTGTCGCAGTTTTAAGATTTTGTCGATGTATGATTTTCGTCAATTTCAATGCTTTGCTTGGGTGGCCAGAAGAAATCACTTGGCCGGGTCAGGAAGTGAGTCATGACCAGTTTTGCCAACGGTTTCCACTGTTCAAAACGTACCCGTCGTGCACGTAAGGCCACAATAATGGTCAAACTGAAACTGACAAATAAGTTGGTCAGGCCAATCAACAACACACCGAGGAAAGACACCACAATCAAGCCAATATCCGGGCCATTAATATTGATCAGGCCCTGAATAAAGTTGGCCGAGGCAAAGGCAATATGACGGATATCGAGCGGCAACCCCAGAATAAAACCAATGGTGCCCATACTGCCGAGCATGATGCCAAACATGAAATTACCTGCCAGCGCTCCCAGATTACGTTCAATATAATCTGCAAACCGGTACAGCCGTTCCTGTCCCATCAATTGCGATAAACGTATATGGGCTTTCAGGCGGGGGCCTACCTTGCGGTAGACGGCCATGTTGTCAAAATAACCGGCCAATAACCCGGACAGGAACAGACATACCCCGGCAATTGCAGCATGCGGAATTGCCAAAGAGGTAAAGGGATTCAGGTCATGTAAGGTTTTGGTTGCCTTGGCATGATTCATTAAGGGTTCATGCAGAGCAACGTCCCACATTAAGGTAATCAATGCCGCCACCGGAATGGCAATCGAAATATTGCCCAGAATTGCCACAAACTGGGTACGGATAATATTCACAATCAGCGCGGCCAGCTCGGCAATTTGCGCCATTTTTGAGCCTTTGCGTTGCTGGACTGTGGCCGCCAGTGCAGCGGCTGTCATCGCTGGCTGTTTGGTCGCCACGGTAAAATGCAGCACATGGATCAGCATAAAACCCAGCGAATAATTCATGCTATAGCTAAAGGCCTGCATGAGAGGCGCCATGCTCAGGCGTGTCATCAGGATTTTCAGGGTGGCCATTGTTGCGATAATGGCACCTGCACCGGCGGCCGATTTGTACATGGCCAGAAAGCCTTTTTTGTCAGTACTGACATAGTGCTCGCCGGTTTTACTAGCATTCTCAGTCACCTGCAAGGCCAGGAGTTCACTATTGGTCGCCAGCAGGGCACGTACACTGCGTTCGCTATAAATCGCTTCAGTGATATCTGCAATAAACAGGCCGATGGACTGGTAGCGCAGGTCATCCTCGTCCATGACCATGTTGAGCAGGATTTCAACCCGCTCCAGACACTGCTCCAGCAGTGCCAGCATATAGGTCAGACTCACGCTGACCCCAATCCGTTTGGTAGAGCGGCGAATTTTTGCCACGACATCATGACACTGTTCCAGCATCACCAGTGCTTGCGAAGCATCTGGCGGGGTGATCGAATCGACCAGCGTGACCGTGTTATAGCGTTTTTTGTATTCCTGAATAAATTCGTTAATCTCACGGTTCTGCACCAGAAAAGGAGATTCATATTCCATCAGTTCCGGCTGTGCATTAATAAATTCAGGATGCAGACCAATACCACTGATCCGATACGACAAAATGGTCAGTGCCTTGATCAGTTGATCTTTAATGCGGGTCTTTTCAGGCTGATTGGAGTGACCCTGATTGAGAACTGAAAATAAGCGTTGCCAGTCATCTTCATCAAAATAGTCGAGCCAGTATTTATCGGTCGGCTGATAAAAAACCTTGCGAAATAATTCTTGTAATTGCTGATGATCCGGAATAACTGGCAGGATATGCGCGCCAATACGCTGATTGAGCTGATTCCAGAAACCATCCAGAGACAAAATACCGGTATCGGAAAACAGACTGGTCTGTTTATAACGGTTAATGATCCGCAGGGTAAATGTCTGTAATGCTGAAACTGCATTCGGCGTCAATAATAAAGCCTGGATAAATGCATTGAACTTTGCTTCGATTTCTTCGGTATTTCTGCTGTCTTCCGGTCTGATTCTTTCAATCAGTTCAATGAGAAGATTTTCATCCAGCACCGCCTGAGGTTGCTCAAGCTGATGCTGCATGTTTTGGAAAAGATCAAGAAAATTAATATGCATAGGCGAGTTTAAAGATTACTGAATTCGGTGTAGGGCCAGTTTGGCCAGATTAATCAGAGCTTGACGATACTCAGAGTCAGGTAATGCCTGCAGGGCATGAATGGCGGTTTCCGTTTCTTCAGTCGCACGTTGACGGCAATAGTCCAGTGCCCCAGATGCATTGACAATTTGAATGACTTGATCGAGATGTTCTGTACCGCCAGTGGCAATACTGCGACGGATAATTTCATGCTGCTCACCGGAGGTATTTTTTAGCGCAGCAATCAATGGCAGGGTAGGTTTGCCTTCCATCAGGTCATCACCAATATTTTTGCCGAGGGTTTCTGCATCGGAGGTGTAATCTAGAATGTCATCAATAATCTGGAAGGCATTGCCGAAATGACCGGCGAAAGTTTTTAAAGGCTCACGGAATTCATCTTTACCCGACAGAATCGCTGCGCCTTCTGTCGCCAGTTCAAACAGGCGCGACGTTTTACCATGAATAATATTTAAATAAGTCGCTTCACTGGTTTCTGGCTGGTGCTGGGATTGCAATTGCAGCACTTCACCTTCAGCAATTTCACAGGTGCCGGTCGAGAAATCTTTCAGCAAGACCATATTGTTTAAATCGACCAGCAGATCAAATGCACGTGAAATCAGGAAGTCACCGACCAGAACAGCAGTCTGGTTATTCCATGTCGCATTGGCAGTCGGACGGCCACGACGCAGGCCAGATTCATCGACCACATCATCATGCACCAGCGTCGCCGTATGCAGCATTTCAATAATCGCGGCCAGCTTGCGATGCGGTTCTAAATCTTCAGCACCACAAGCCTTGGCAGCCAGAAGACACATAATTGGGCGCATGCGTTTGCCACCCGCTTCGACCACATGTTTGCTGACGGCCATCACCAGTGCAACTTTTGAAGTAATTCCTTCATTAATGAATGTGTCCATCGCAGCAAAGTCGTTAGCAACAGGAGCGAGAATGTCTTGCTTAAAGTCGATGGTCATGTGAAAGAAAACCTCTAGTCTGGTAAATCGCAGGTCGTAGTTTAACAATTTATAACATGAGTGAAACCTAAGAAATGCATAAACTCCACTAAAAATCAGCTTTTTATAGATCTTATTCAGATTCGATCTATATTCTGCGCTACAAAAAATTAGGAAAGGTCAGCGATGTCGCCCTCTTCATCAGGCTGAGTATATTAATCAAACTGGCCGAATTTCTGCTGTATTATTTTGTTGCTGAATATATCTTGAGTGTCTGATTTGATAGAAATTATTTAAGTGTTAAATAATTAGCACATACTCGCCATTATTATTTCAGTAAAATGGCTTGTTGTTTTTTTGAATATCCCTTAAAATCCTCGCCCTTAGATATCCCCCAGTGGCGTACGTCTTAAGATCGATATCTTCCTTTATCGGCACGACGACACGGGCTTGTTTGGAGTACATTATGTACGCAGTAATCCAAAGCGGTGGTAAACAACACCGTGTAATCGAGGGTGAAACCCTTAAAGTAGAATTATTGAAAGCTGAAACTGGCTCAACTATTACGTTTGATGACGTATTGATGCTTGTAAACGGTGAAAGCATTCAAATCGGTGCTCCAGTTGTTGCTGGCGCTACTGTAACTGCTGAAGTAGTTAGCCATGGTCGTCACGACAAAATCCGCATTATCAAAATGCGTCGTCGTAAACACTACCGTAAACAACAAGGTCACCGTCAATGGTTCACTGAGTTGAAAATTACAGCTATTTCAGGCTAATTACGAGGAGTAAATAGACATGGCAACTAAAAAAGCCGGTGGTTCGACTAAAAACGGTCGTGATTCGAATCCTAAAATGTTAGGTGTTAAAATGTACGGCGGTCAATCTGTGACTGCTGGTAACATTATCGTTCGTCAACGTGGTACTGAATTCCACGCTGGTCAAAACGTAGGTATGGGCCGTGACCATACTTTGTTTGCGACTGCTGACGGCGTAATCAAATTCGAAGTGAAAGGCCAATTCGGTCGTCGCTACGTATCTGTTGAAGCGTAATTCGCTGAGATAGAAAAAAAGCCCACAGTTTCTGTGGGCTTTTTTATGCCTGAAAATCGACTGTAATGAACGCCTGATCCAGCTTATGTAAAAAAACGGCTGAAATCTTCATCATGATGAACAAAAAAATAGATTTCGAATTAATAACCATACAAAAGTTCTTATTTTCTATCATTTTAGCTTTTAATTTTCGTTTAAGATGAGACATCAAATAAATTGCGATGACACAAAATATAAAGGTGAAATTATGAATATGCTTCGTAAAACCGTCTGTGCTATGGCTCTGGGTGCAGTGACTTTAGCACCGGTGATGAGTACAACCGTGTTTGCTGCACCTGTGGCAGCGTCGGAGCAACAGGCAACTGCCAGTCTGGTGAAGCAGCTGAATTATGTGCGTAGCATGACGGCAAATTTTGAGCAAAGCACCAAGGTGACCAATCCGAGAGCAACCCAGAAAAAAGGCTTGAGCGCACAACATATGAATCAAACCTTTAAAGGGGTGATGAAAGTCGAGCGTCCGGGTAAATTCTATTGGGAAACGACCGCACCATCGAAGCAAACCATTACAACGACTGGTAAAACAGTATGGATTTATGATCCGGATTTGCAGCAAGCGGTTCGTCAAAATCTGGATGAGCAAGTTGCCAATACACCGGCTTTGCTTCTGTCAGGAAATACCAGTCAGATTATGCAGTCTTACCGGGTCACTCAGCCGAATAAGGGGAAAACCTATTACACACTGTATCCTAAAAATACCGATGGTGTCTTTGAGAGCCTGACCATCAGTTTTGGTGCAAACAAGGCACCTAGCTTGATGATCTTGCAGGATTCACTTGGCCAAACTACAAATATTAAGTTTAGTAATGTGAAAGTGAATAGCAGTATTCCGGCTTCTACCTTTAACTTTACCCCGCCAAAAGGTACGGACATTATTGATCAATAATCAGAAGTATCAAGTAAACCAAAGAGCAACCGATTCAGGTTGCTTTTTTATTGCCAATTATCATGATTATTTTGAGCAGGCTACAAGGTTCAGCTATATCTAGACAAGAGAGCATCTTAAAATAAATAAAAGTCGAGTCAATGAAATTGCAAAATTTTGGGAGCTCAGGATGAAGATCAATCTGTTTAAAACTGCTGAAATTTATGCTGTCTTATTAATCACTGTATATATGTTGGGCTGTCAGCCGCCATCCAATTTAGTTGCAACGCTTACCCAAACAGATCCGTAGGTGCAGATTGAAACCAAGAGTATTCTCGTCAAAGGGGTGGCCAAAGTGGTGTGTGAAATAGAAGGCTGTGTACGCTTCGATCTACAAACGGTGGATACCAATCTCGACTGGATTGATCAATATTTTATAGCGCGTATTCGGGATACCGAGCCGGTTGCATTCACCAAAGTGACTCAGAAAAATCCTAAAAAGGCCGATGAGCCCTATTATCTGGATCAGCGTTTTATCAAGGTAGTATTTATCGCTCAGCGTGATCATCTGGCGACTTTTGCCTTAATAAGTTCCAATCTGGTGAAGAATCACACTGCATCAAGTGAACATGTGGAATATATCAATTTTGATATGAAACAGAAAAAGCGTCTGGCTTTGCATCAATTGATGTTAAAGGGCGGTGAGCAGAAACTACTCAATGTGATATATCGAACCAATACTCGATGGCTACGCACACAGGGGATACAAGCACAGCAGTTAAAACTGAGTGATAACTATTATTTTGACAGGTCGGGTCTGGTGTTGGTGTACCCGGCAGGTGAATTAACTTCTAAAGCAGCAGGAACGCCTGAATTAAA
The DNA here is from genome assembly GCF_013417355.1 of Acinetobacter sp. YH12255. Lineage (NCBI taxonomy): Bacteria > Pseudomonadati > Pseudomonadota > Gammaproteobacteria > Moraxellales > Moraxellaceae > Acinetobacter > Acinetobacter sp. YH12255. The sequence goes on along the minus strand of NZ_VPEC01000032.1, from coordinate 3,023 downwards.
AGTGTCCTATGCAGATTTGGGTGAAGTGATTTGGCCTGAATATTTAGCCATTTTACAGCCCAAGACTTCCTAAATATTGTGCTAATAAGGCACAGCTGGGGTCGTAGTCACTGTATTTTTTGACGTTAAGAGCTTACACTATAGCCAGTTTTTTTCTTCTGCAAAGATTGATTATGATCGACCCGAAATTACTCAGAAACAATATTGAGGCTGTAAATTTGGCCTTGGCAAAACGTGGTGTTCAACTCAATGTTGAAGAGTGGGCCTCCCTAGAAGCGCGCCGTAAAGAAATTCAGTCCAAGACAGAAACACTGCAAGCTGAACGTAATGCCGGTGCAAAACAAGTCGGTCAAATTAAAAAAGCAGGCGGTGATGCCTCTGAAATCATGACACGCATGTCTGCGATTGGTGATGAAATCAAAGCGGCTGAAGCAGCATTGGCTGAACTGCAAGCGGAGCTTGAAGAAAAATTACTGTCTATTCCAAACTTGCCAGATGAAGCTGTGCCTGAAGGCAAAGACGAAAGCGATAACGTGGAAATCCTGAAATGGGGTACACCACGTGAATTCGATTTTGAGATCAAAGACCATACTGACCTCGGTGAAATGATGGGCGGTCTGGAATTTGAAACCGCAACCAAATTGACCGGTTCTCGTTTCAGTGTTTTGAAAGGCCCATTGGCGCGTTTACAACGTGCATTGACACAGTTCATGCTGAATACGCATACAGATCAGAATGGTTATACCGAAGCCTATGTACCGTATTTGGTGAATGCGGATTCATTACGTGGTACAGGCCAATTGCCTAAATTTGAAGAAGATCTGTTTAAACTTCAAGGCGAAAAAGAATTCTATTTAATTCCAACTGCTGAAGTGCCAGTGACTAACTTCGTGCGTGATGAAATCATTGATGCAGATCGTCTGCCATTAAAATATGCAGCACATACCCCATGTTTCCGTAGTGAAGCAGGGTCTTATGGCCGTGATACCCGTGGCCTGATTCGTCAGCACCAGTTCGACAAAGTGGAAATGGTTCAGATTGTTAAACCTGAAACGTCTATGCAGGCACTGGAAGATTTAACCGGCCATGCTGAAGGTATCTTGCAAGCATTAGGTCTGCCATACCGTAAGATCATCCTTTGTGGCGGTGATATGGGCTTTGGCGCGACCAAGACTTATGATCTTGAAGTGTGGGTGCCAAGCCAGAATACTTATCGTGAAATCTCTTCATGTTCAAACATGGGTGACTTCCAGGCGCGTCGTATGAAAGCGCGTTACCGTGCCGACCAGAAAAAAACTGAATTTGTACATACCTTGAATGGTTCAGGTCTGGCTGTTGGTCGTACCTTGCTTGCAGTGATGGAAAACTATCAGCGTGCAGACGGTTCGATTGAGATTCCTGAAGTATTGCGTCCATATATGGGTGGTGCGACTTATATCGACTAATGCTTGATATCAGCATCGCTAAATGTGCATGAAAATTGCATAGACAATCAGATTTAAAATTTTGAGGTAGTTCGTGGATATCTTTCCAATCTCGTTAAAGTTGCAACAGCAACCTTGTTTGATTGTCGGTGGTGGACATATTGCCTACCGTAAAGCGGTATTATTAGCAAAAGCCGGAGCAGTGATTCATGTCATTGCACCTGAAATTGATGCCAATTTACTTGGGATTGTTCAGCAGTCTCAAGGGCAATATGATCAGGCACCATTCAGTACACAGATTCCTTTACGTCATTATCGTTTAGTGATTGCAGCAACAGATGATGCTGATGTGAATCGTCAGGTTTTCGAGCTGTGCGAAGCTGAAAATGTACTGGTCAACAGTGTTGATGATCCGCCACATTGCCGTTTTATGGTGCCTGCGATTATTGACCGCTCACCGCTGGTGATTTCGGTGGCATCGAATGGCACGTCGCCGGTGTTGTCACGCCAGATTCGGACTCAACTGGAAGCGACGATTCCACATGGCATGGGCAAGCTGGCTGAGTTCTCAGGCAAATGGCGCAGTCGCGTTAAAGCAAAAATTGTCAATCCGGATCAGCGCCGTATTTTCTGGGAAGATCTGTACGCCAGTCCGCTGAAAGAACAGGTGTTTAATGACAATATGGCTGAAGCAGATCGTCTGATCGAGCAAGCATTACAAGAGTGGCAACAGCCGAAAGGTGAAGTCTATCTGGTGGGTGCTGGTCCAGGTGATCCAGAGCTGTTGACCCTGAAAGCGTTAAGGTTGATGCAGCAAGCCGATGTGGTGATTTATGATCGTTTGGTGTCTGAACCGATTATGGATCTGTGTCGCCGTGATGCGGAAAAAATCTATGTTGGTAAGGCGCGTTCCAATCATGCAGTTCCACAAGATGGGATTAATGCTTTATTGGTCAAATATGCCAGTGAAGGCAAGCGAGTTTGTCGTCTGAAAGGCGGTGATCCTTTCATCTTTGGGCGTGGCGGCGAAGAAATTGAAGAACTGTTTGCGGCAGGTATTACTTTTCAGGTGGTGCCGGGTATTACCGCAGCTTCAGGTTGTTCCGCCTATGCCGGTATTCCATTAACGCATCGGGATTATGCACAAAGTGTGCGTTTCCTGACAGGTCATTTAAAAGAAGGTTCGCCTGAATTGCCTTGGCGTGAGCTGGTCTATGAAAACCAGACCTTGGTGCTGTATATGGGACTGGTGGGACTGGAAAGAATCTGTGCGCAATTAATAGCCCATGGTCAACGCGCAGATATGCCGGTGGCACTGGTCTCTAAAGGCACGACTCCTGAGCAAAAAGTTGTGGTGGGAACCCTTGCCGACATCGCCTCCAAAGTGTCTGAGCATCAAATTCAGGCACCGACTTTAACCATTATTGGTGAAGTGGTTCGCTTGCGTGAACAACTGCAATGGCATGAGCGAGGATAAGCAAAGCACTGCTTTGCCCGAGCGCAAGACGAAGGCTATGCCTGAGTAAGAGGATAAGCAAAGCACTGCTTTGCCCGAGCGCAAGACGAAGGCTATGCCTGAGTAAGAGGATAAGCAAAGCT
>NZ_VPEC01000121.1:0-1023 GCF_013417355.1 Acinetobacter sp. YH12255 | reverse complement strand
ATAGGAAGAATAAACGCCCTTTTCACCCAAGTCCAACAGCTTTGGACCGCAGTTGACTCTTTCGACACCCCTGCGATGCAACCCAATCCGGCTGACGGGGAGCCAGCAACGCTGAAAATTTACCCTCCTCTTTCCCACTAGCGGCTCCTTTTCCGACAACCAGCACGGCGGATCCCTGCCGCGGCGCTGTGAACGCAGCATTTTGATTGGTATCGTTGGCCTTCAGGCTCGTCAGTCAAACAGACCCAGGAGCAGCTCAGCCGGTGGCGCCCGGCTTTCGGGTAACGCCCTGGTCCCGCTGGTTTCGGCTTTGTGCTTCAGGTGATCAAGGATCTGCTTGATCACTATAGGGTCTTCAATGCAGGCGATGACTTTCATGGCGCCGCCGCAGCCGCTGCAGGTCTCGATGTCGATATTGAAAACACGCTTGAGCCGTTGCGCCCATGTCATCGACGCTCGCCGTTGTGCTGGTGTTGCCGGTTCATCAGCCACCCTGACCTTGTTGCCCCTGCCCCGTTTTGCCGGCGTGACCAACGCCCGGTGCCGACTGTTGGGTGCGAACACCCCGTGGAAGCGGGTTAGGTTGACTCTGGGCTTCGGTACCAGGGCGGCCAGCCTTGCAATGAAATCCAATGGTTCGAAAATGACGTGCGTGGTGCCGTCCCGGTACGGCGTCTTGAGCTGGTAGCGCACGTTGCCGCCTCGTGTTAACGACAGCCGCTTCTCGGATACCGCCGGGCGGCTGATGTACCGGCACAGCCGTTCGAGCTTCTTGCGTTCATCGGCCCTGGCCGCCACGCCGGCGTGCAGGCTGGACCCGGCTACCTTGCCAATCCCGTCACCGAACGGATCACCACTGGTCGGCAGAGTTTGCAAAGTGAACACCTTTCGCCCCGCCTGTGAACCGACAGCGATACGGTAAGTGATCGAGTGCCCCAGCAGGGGTGTCATCGGGTCGTCATCCACCGCATCCGAGGCCAGATAGCTGTTTTCGACATCCCGTTCCAGCAGGCCTTGCCGTTC
>NZ_VPEC01000011.1:0-85834 GCF_013417355.1 Acinetobacter sp. YH12255 | reverse complement strand
CATTTTTAAGAATAATGGACGAGGAACGCCAACAAGTCGTTTAAATTCCCCATCATTAAATCTAGTTAAATTTTCATATTTCATGGGACTAGTATAAACAATTTTTTACTTTCGCAAGAGGTCTAATATATAAAAAAAGCCTTTCGACTGAAAGGCTTTTTGTCATTCAAATCATATTAAAGCGTTGCCAAAATATCTTTTAAAGTCTGACGCATATTCTTAGACTGGGTAATAGGACGGCCAATCACCAGATGAGTCGAGCCATCCAGCATCGCCTGTTTCGGTGTCACAATACGCTTCTGATCATCGGCATTTGAGCCTTCAGGACGAATACCGGGTGTTACCAAAGCAAAGTCTTGGCCTAATGTTTCACGTAACATTTTTGCTTCTTGAGCTGAACACACCACCCCGTCCAGACCACTGTTTTTGGTCAGTTGAGCCAGACGCTTGACATGCTCATTTGGCTCAATATCCAGACCAATATCTTTGAGGTCTTCACGACCCATTGAAGTCAGCACTGTCACAGCAATGAGTTGAGTTTTATAGTTGCCTGCTTGTAAACGCTCTACACAGGTTTCCATCATTTTTCGGCCACCAGATGCATGTACATTCACCATCCATACACCCAAATCAGCTGCCGCGCAGACTGCCTGTGCAGTCGTATTTGGAATATCATGAAATTTCAGATCCAGAAATACATCAAAACCTTTGTCTTGAAGTGCTCTGACAATGATTGGACCTTCATGGGTAAATAACTCTTTGCCCACTTTTAGTCGACACAAGGCAGGATCTAGCTGTTCTGCAATGGCTAAGGCATCAAATTGGCTTTTGGCATCTAGTGCAACAATGATACTCAAGAGATTATCCCTTCAAATAGGCAAAAAATAAGCCCATTATAATGGGCTTTGATTTTCATTGGTAATATCTAATACAGTTTTTTCATGCCGGGTATGGGCTGCTGCTTCAGCGGCCATTAACTTGGCTGTATTCAACTGTTCCTTACGCAGATGTTCAATGTCTTTACGTAATCGCTTGATTTCCCAATTGGTCTGGAAAACCCGGAAGATTTGAACGCCCAATAACAGGCCTAACACGACGCCTAGAGATAGGGTAAGGAGCAGCAATAATCCTAGACGCATTGCAGGAACTTGAGTAAATAACAAGTCCACGGACAATTCGGTACCATTTTGCAAAACCAAAGCCAATGAATAGCCAAACAGCACCAATAAAAGAACGACCAGAACGTAACGCATGAACACCCCGTAAATATTTACAATTATTTATTTGCAGATTCGTTTACAGCATCACGAAGGGCCTTACCTGGCTTAAAGTGCGGAACTGCTTTTGCAGCCACTTCTACAGATTTACCAGTTTTAGGGTTACGACCCACGCGTGGCTCACGATGATGCAATGCAAAACTACCAAATCCGCGAATCTCGATACGATTGTCAGATGATAAAGCTTCTATCATTTGATCAATCATAATTTTAACCGCTTCTTCCACTAAAGGCTCGGCCAAATGCGGATTTTTTAATGCAATGCGCTCTATTAAGTCAGACTTATTAAGTGCTTCAGTAGTCATCTGCGACCTCTTTAATTATCAAGCTACTTGGGATCTATTTCCCGATAATAACCTGTTTAAATACAAAACGGTAGCGCAATAATTAAATACTACGCTACCGTTTACAGTATTTGTATAAAAAGTATTAGTTAACTTACATTAACAATACAATTCAAACGTCTACTTAGTTGCCCATTTGAGCTTTGATCAGGTCACCAATCGTCTTAGGACCATTGTCTTGACCAGCAGCTGGCGCTGTTTTCAAGTTAGCAACTGCTTCTTTCTCTTCAGCTTCGTCTTTCGCTTTGATAGACAAGTTGATTGCGCGAGATTTACGATCAACGTTGATAATCTTCGCTTCTACTTCTTGACCAACTTCAAGGAACTTAGTTGCATCTTCAACGCGATCGCGGTTGATTTCAGATGCTTTCAGAGTCGCTTCAACTTCATCAGCTAACTTAACAGTCGCGCCTTTCGCATCAACTGCAGTTACAGTACCTTTAACCAACGCACCGCGTTCGTTAGCAGCAAGGAAGTCATTGAACGGATCGTTGTTCATTTGCTTGATGCCAAGGCTGATACGGTTACCTTCAGCGTCTACAGAAAGGATAACCGCTTCAACAGTGTCGCCTTTCTTGTAACGACGAATCGCTTCTTCGCCTTGTTCGTTCCAAGAAATATCAGACAAGTGAACTAGACCGTCGATACCGCCTGGTAAACCGATGAAGATACCAAAGTCAGTGATAGATTTGATCGTACCAGAAACTTTTTCGCCTTTGTCGTGGTCTTTAGCAAACTCTTCCCATGGGTTAGCACGAGTTTGTTTGATACCAAGAGAAATACGACGACGCTCTTCATCAACTTCAAGAACCATAACATCAACTTCATCACCGATCTGAACAACTTTAGATGGGTGGATGTTTTTGTTCGTGTGATCCATTTCTGAAACGTGTACTAAACCTTCAACGCCTTCAGCGATTTCAGCGAAACAACCGTAGTCAGTAAGGTTAGTTACGCGCGCTTTAACGATTGAACCTTTAGGGTAACGGTTCATGATCGCTAACCATGGATCTTCGCCAAGTTGTTTAAGACCTAGAGAAACACGGTTACGCTCGCGGTCGAACTTAAGTACTTTAACAGTAACTTCTTGACCCACTTCAACAACTTCTGAAGGATGCTTGATGCGCTTCCAAGCCATATCAGTGATGTGAAGAAGACCGTCAATACCACCAAGGTCAACGAATGCGCCGTAGTCAGTAAGGTTTTTGATTGTACCAGTAACAGTTTGACCTTCTTCAAGCTGAGCAAGAAGAGCTTCACGGTCAGCTGAAGATTCAGCTTCCATAACAGCACGACGTGAAACAACAACGTTGTTACGTTTAGCGTCAAGTTTGATTACTTTAAATTCTAACTCTTTGCCTTCTAGGTGAGTCGTATCACGAATAGGACGAGTATCAACTAAAGAACCTGGAAGGAACGCACGTACTGGACCGATGTCAACAGTGAAACCGCCTTTAACTTTACCAGAGATAACACCAGTAACGATTTCGCCGTCTTCAAAGATTTTTTCAAGTTTAGTCCAAGTCTCAGCGCGTTTAGCTTTTTCGCGAGAAAGAACAGTTTGACCCATACCGTTGTCAAGCGCTTCAACAACTACGTCTACAGTGTCGCCAACTTGAACTTCAAGTTCGCGCTGTTCATTTAAGAACTCAGCACGGTCAACAACGCCTTCAGATTTAAGGCCAGTGTCAACAGTTACCCAATCAGAGTCAATGCTTACTACAACGCCCTGGATAACTGCACCCTTTTCAACGTTGAGGTTTAATTCACTTGCTTCAAAGAGGGCTGCAAAAGATTCGGTCATGATATTTCCGATAAAGTCAGCGGTCTTGGATCAGACAAGGCCGGTTTAATTAAGCATCTACATAGTCCATATAAAACTGATCAAGCTATGCGTTTGCTGATAAAATCAGGTTAATTGGCTAACTGCTGGTCCACATAAGTGGTCATCAACTGGAATACCTCATCAATGTTCAAATTTGAACTATCGATAATGTAAGCATCGTCGGCAGGCTTGAGTGGAGCGACAGTGCGTTCCATATCTCGTTTATCACGCGCGATGATATTAGCTAAAATATCGTTTATTTTAACATCCAGCCCCATACCCTGCAACTGCTTTACACGTCTTTGCGCGCGCGATTCAGCCGATGCAGTCAAATATATTTTAGCCTGAGCTTGCGGGAAGATACTTGTGGCCATATCGCGGCCATCTGCCACCAGACCAGGTGCCTGTGCAAAAGCATGTTGACGTGAAACCATTGCCATTCTAAGCTCAGGAATTGCAGCAACTTTTGAAGCAAATTCTCCGACGCGTTCAGTTCGAATGGTCTGGGAAACATCTTCGCCATCCAAGTACACCTGCACCCCGGTTTCGCTACTGACAAACTGGATATCCAGATTTGTTGCGATTTGTACGCATTCTGGCAACTTAATATCCATTAAATCCAGTAAATCATGGTGATGCAATGACAAACCCAAAAGCCGGTAGAGCGCGCCAGAATCCAATAAGTGAAACTGATAATGTGCAGCCAGTTTTGCTGCCAACGTGCCTTTGCCAGACCCACTTGGACCATCAATGGTAATAATTTGAACTGTCATTGCTTTCCCGTTGTTGTTTAAACAGATTTTGCGAGTTTCGTCAGGCCTAGTTTAATCGCTGCCTGTAACTGTGCAAGAATTAATTTACTCACAAAAGGCGCACGCGCCTGTAATTCAATCGTATAGGTGACCAGGGTTTTATCATCGGCCAGCGCTTCAAATTCGATAATCCCCAGATGATGCTTGATCAATGGATTTTTAATAATCTGATATTCAATACGAGCATTCGGCTCAAACAATGTAATCTGTTCTTTCAGCGGCTTGAGCGACCCCACCCCCATAGCACGCACCGAACCTAGTCCATCCGGATGTTCAGCATCTGCAGAATCCTTGATTCGTTCAACCTGCATCGGCGCAAAGGCAATATTATAGGTGGCATGCTTAGACATTAAATCAAAGACTTTATCAATCGATGCCGGAAATTCTTTTTTTACTTGAATGCTATGCATTATTTTTCCTGAAATTATAGATTCGAAACTAAGGAATTTTAGCGATAAAGTAGATTTATTTCTGCGTATTTAATAATTTTTCTTGTAACCTGAGTTGCCGCTTCTGCTCACGACGCAACTTGAAAAATGCACTAAGCTGTTCGGAGCATTGCTGCTGCATGCAGCCTGCTTCAAAGGAAAATACATGATTATAATAGCCAGTTTCAAATAATTGACGTGCACTGACCAGTGAACCCGCTTTCGCTTCAAATGCGCCAAATACTACCCGTGAAACCCGTGAATGTACCAAAGCACCAACACACATGGTGCACGGCTCAAGGGTTACATACAGCACTGCATCGTCAGGTAGTCGATAATTCTGGATATTTTGACAGGCATCACGCAGCGCCACAATCTCGGCATGCGCGGTCGGATCATTTAAGGAAATCGGCGCATTAAAGCCCTGACCAATGATCTGATTCTGACTAACAATAATCGCACCCACCGGAATTTCGCCCTGTGCGGCAGCAAGTGCAGCCTGCGCATAGGCAAGCTGCATCCAGTATTCATGACTCAATTGTGTTTCGGACATGTAAAACTTAAATCACACCATACTGTTTTAACAAGGCATTCCAGCTTTCAATATTGGTCACCGGAGGGTTTGCAGACAAAATACCTTTTAAGCTCATATCTGCACCCTTTTTCCATGCAGGAGAAAGGTCTTTATCCACCAGACGCGCGCGTACCCCCTCAACGAAATCATGATGACGGATTTTCCAGTCAGAAATCTGGGTTTCCAGTTCAAAAATTTCATTCCAGGAATGTACCTGCTTACCCCATTGCCAGAGCAACCAGGTCAATGCAGCTGTAGTTGGTGAACCTTTTTGCAGATTTTCACTGGCTTGACGCAACCAGTCACTGCGCGCATCACTCAGACCGATAATCGATTCATAATCATGCTCGAAGTTGACACCACGACAAACACTATGAATCACATCCAGAGAGTTTTGCAGTGGTCCTGGCCCTACCGGACGATGCATACTATTTAAAGTGTCATCAATGGCACGGAAGTCACCGGCAGGATAATGATCCCAGTCAATATTAATCACTTTATCTAAAACTGAATCACGCTGTGCATCACAAATATGTGTTGCCCAGCCAATCCCATAAGCACCTGCAGCGGTCATGATTGAACCGGTCAAGCCGGTAAATAAACCAATCGCGCCCCGATCGGCCAGGAAGCGAGTTGCACCCACATCGGGATATAAACCGATATTGATTTCAGGCATCGCCAAACGCGAATACGGCGTCACTAAACGGAAAGGTGCCGCCATAAACAGACCAAGGCCCCCACCCATCACATAACCTTCACCCCAGACCAAAACCGGTTTGGCATAATTATGCAATAACAGATCCAGCGCATATTCCTGTTCAAAAAACTTATTGGCAGCCGCCACTTCATCGTTAATGACCAGTTGACGTAATTTACGCACATCGCCGCCGGCACAGAATGCTTTCGGTGTGGTTGAATCTAACCAGATCGCTTTTACGCTGTCATCCGTATGAAAATCCTGAAATACTTCCAAAAGTGCAGAAGCAATCGATTCATCCAGAGCATGCAAAGACTTTGGACGATTTAAACGAACGATACGCCAGCCATTATGCGCTTCTTCAACGATCAAATCCGGATGATAAGTTTTAGTAAGGGGAGAATATGTCATGCGTCCAGCTGCCAATCTATAGGCTCAATGCCATGTTGTTTGAGATAGTTATTCGATTTTGAAAATACTTTACAACCAAAAAAACCACCACGGTTTGCGGCCAAAGGCGATGGATGTGCGGCCTTTAACACGAGATGCTTGTCCTGATTGATGCGCTGTCCTTTACGCTGTGCGTATGCGCCCCAAAGAATAAAGACAATATGTTCACGCTGCTCATTTAAAACATCAATGACGTGATCGGTGAATTCTTCCCAACCGCGCTTTTGATGCGAAGTCGGCTGACCTGCCTCTACAGTCAGTACTGCATTTAACAGAAGCACACCCTGCTCTGCCCAATGCGTCAAGTCACCATGCTTTGGTCGTTCAACCCCGACATCCGCATGTAACTCGTGAAAAATATTACGCAAAGATGGCGGCAATGCAACCCCTTTTTGCACCGAAAAGCTTAATCCATGCGCCTGATTCGGGCCATGATAAGGATCTTGCCCTAAAATGACCACTTTAACCCGATCGAGCGGCGTGGTATTCAAGGCATTAAAAATCAGATGATTGGGAGGATAAATTGTTTTATCTGCTTTTTTTTCTTCAATCAGAAAAGCTTTTAATTCGTCCATTTTCGGACTGAGTAAAAACTCACTCAATCCATATTTCCAGCTTTCATCCAACTGAACCTTATTCAGTTTGGCCAGTTGCTGTTCATTTAAAGACATTCTTCAATCCTAAATCTATGTCAATGGATTTAAAGTCACGCAGACTTTAAATCTGTACCTGTAAATCTACAGTCGGGTTATGAAATGCTGTGCCCTGTTTCAGCTTGTTCAACATGTCCGGATCGGTCCATTCAGCTTGCACCTGTTCAGAGAACTCAATTTGATCCAGACTCAGAATGCCCATCTGTTCATTTTGAATATCTTCTAAAAAGCTTTGTGCATAACCGGTATCGGTTTCATGCATAATCACAGAATAGACTTCGACATCACCTTCGCCATTTTGAGTCACGGTCGATGCCAGCACTTGTTGCGCCAGAAAGAAAAAGATACGTGAAAACTGCTCTGCCGATGGTGATACCGGTAACGACACCCATCGCGCACTGAAAGTTTTGCAAGCCTGAATATATTCCGGGTCGTCATTTTGCCAGAAACAGATCGCATGATCGAAAGAATCAAAGAAATCCTTAATCACACCTTTAAGCAGACCAAAGTCATAGACCATTTGCCCATGATCTAATTTCGAGGCTTTTAACAGTAGCTCGACTTTATAACTATGGCCATGGATCGAACGCTTACAGCGATCTGACGTGCAGTTACGCACAATATGAGCATTCTCAAACTTAAATAACTTACGAATTAACATATGCCGTAATGTCGTCAAAAAATAGGTGAATTGATTTTGATTATAAAGCAAAACTACAGCTTTGAGGATTAATTTTGCTGTTCAGCCTGATAGGGAAAAGGGATCAAGCTGCTGTTCAGATTTAGACTAACAGTATAACTGAATAAGCCCTGACTAAAAGGGTGCCATACTGCGATAAGCCACATATACCTGTTTGTCCTGACGAACCAGATCACTACTGAACTGGCGCTTGCGTTCACTCAAGACCACTTCGATCTGAGCTTTAAAATAATTGGATTGCACTCCGAGCAAGCTATTAAACAGATTACGCTTGGCAGCATCGACTTGCGCAAACGGTTCGAGTGACCATAACTCAGACACATTAGAAAAGTGTTCCAAATTGGCCTGTCGCTGATCCAGCAATTGTTGTATTGCATTCACATCCAGTTTTTCATCCATACTGGCCAACAGAAAAGCAGATGCTGTATTAATATTAACCGGACTTTCCTGCATCGGTGCAGCACTCAGATAAGGTGCTATCCGTTTGTACTTATTTTCTTCAAAACCACGTACCAGCTTTAATTCCTCTACGCTATGAAATTTTGCATTCGGTGGTAAAGCGGCATTCGGTAAGCCTTGATAATAATTAGATTCGGCACCCATACCTCCACTCACCAGCTCGTTTTCATCCTGCCAGTCAATTACGGCTTCACTGAGCTGCGCTGGCAAACCTGCACGTTTTAAAATCAGCTCGAACCATGCTTTGGCATTTTCATTGACGCTATCTTCAGCAGTGATCAGGCTATTTAAATTAAACTTGCCCGATTCATCCTGAATGATTCCGGAAACATAGCCGGCATCGACCGGAAAAGCCGGCATCGGCTGCGCCCAGGTTTCCTGTAGATGATCAACCTCTGCGGCATTTTCAGCATCATCTACTAGCAATTCAGAAAAAAAGGCTTCGGCACTTTTGGCATACATCAGCGACTGGTTTTGCCGCATCAGATAGGCGGTACTTTCAGCAGTTGCAGCCTGACGCTGGGCAATCGTGGCTGCCAGAATAGTCGCCAATGCCACCATCACCAGAATGGTAATCAGTGCAATGCCCTGCTGCTGCTTCAGCCTCTGTTTATTCATTTTCATTTTTTATGATTCTTAGCCGGGTTGACCTGTATTCTGATTATCAAGCAAAAAGTCCGTATTTAATAAACTAAACAGCCACTCATAGCTGACGCCATTCACGGTTAAATTGATTTTAATGCCTTTGGGCAAGCGCTGTTTCTGCTCTCGCTGATTTAAATCCATAGAAGAATCAGGCCACTGTGTGAGTTCATTTGGATTCAGCACCACAACCTGAAATTGCTCAACGTCCGATAATAAAATACTGGATTCAGGTTGATCACGACCGGTCTGATTCAGGTTGCGATATTTCAGTCGATACAGTTTTTGTTCATCGGCCCGATACTGATATTCAATGCGTTCATCTGGCGAAATACCCTCCTCCAGAGGATCAGTCACGCCAGTTTTACTAAAATTAAAACGGCCATTTTGCAAAACCAGAGCCGGTTGAATATCACTATTGATATTGGCCGTTAAAGGGACTGCCTGTACCGTATCCCGTAAAATTTGCTGATAGGTTTCCTGTAGCTGACCTAGACGCTGTTCATGTACTGCATTTTGATCTTTGGTTTTGACAATATAATCAAAAACTTTCCAGCCCAAAGCAGACAGCACTGCAAAGATCGCAATCGCAACCAATAATTCGACCAGGGTAAATCCTTTAGGCTTCATGGCGTATTGTTCATGCGATGATTAAAGAACATTAAGCTGCTGATCCCGGATGCACCTTGACCAGTCTCCTGATTGACCAGACTGACCTGTAGTTCAATACGTTGCACATTGGGACTGATGGTCGGTTCACTGCGCTTGTCAATTTGCCAGGTTTCGCCTTGCTGGGTCAGCTGTCTGGAGGCCGTGCCATCCATCCATTGCTGATTGATTTCCATTTGAGCCACTTCATTTAAGGCAACAAACTGTGCTTTGGTGCGCAGAATGGCATTCGAGGTTGACTGGGTATATTGCATCGCGACTTTGGTCAGCGTCATGGCTGCGGTGGCGAAAATTGCCAGTGCAACCATAACTTCCAGCAAGGTAAAGCCTGAGCTGCGATGAGTGAAATGCTGTTTCACCGCTGCGCAAGACCAAGAGCTCTGCTCGAAGTGCCCACAATGCAATCGATCAACACTCGATTTAAATGGTTTGATCAGCCTGGAGCACACACTTTGCTTGAAAGATCTAGATTTCATTGATTTTACCCAGATGATCCACCTCAATCGCAGAGCCGACTTCACGATCTTCTAAAAAGAACTGAATCCGTACCGGCTTGACCTCACCATTCCCCAGCCAGATCAATTGCGGAGAATTCACCTGCGTCAGATCACGATTTTGCGCACGGGCATAACGCTGTTGTTCTAGCCCCTGAATCCGAAAAGACACATGATCCGGCAGCTTACGTAATTTAAATTCTGTATAACTCTGCCATTTTTCATTTTGCAGGTTCTGTTCAGTCTGCGCTGCTGAACGATATTCTACAATCCCATAGCGAAATGGCGAGACATCGGTCGCGGGTTGCAGATCAAGCGCCAGTATTCTGGACTGGTCATTCGCCTCACGCATGACCCGCTGCAAGTCTAATAACAAAATCTCGCGTGCCTGCATGGCCTTACGCTGATCGACACCACTGGTATTCAGCAATACCAGTGAGGCCATGATTCCCATAATCACAATCACCACCATCAATTCGATGAGGGTAAAGCCACGAACTGCGCTGTGAGATGATCTGATCATACTAAGCTCTAACCTTAGGCAAACTGCTCGGCAGAATGCACCTGCTTTGGCAAAGCCAGTGCTTGATCGATATAGGCCACGCGCAAGGTATCGCGTGAACCCAGATAACGCTGATAAAAACTGGAATTGAGAATTGCAGCGGCGCCATGGGTCAGTGACCAGATCGACGCCAGATAGTCACGCACCGACATGCGGCTATGAATTGAAACCAGATAACTTTCTGTCATGCGGATGATCAGGCGTAAACGCTGTTTGCGTACCTGATACAGTTCACTGAATAGATGCTGAATTCCCACGCCAGTCGTCGACAGACGTTCTTCAATCTGATGGAACAGCACCGTACGTTCCGGATGATGTAAATGGTGCAACATAAAGAAGGCCAGATGTTCAGGAAAAGCTTTATCACTATCCTGAATCATTTCCAGCAACATGCGCTCATTACGGATAATCAGCAACATATACAGTTCATCTTTACTCTGAAAATGTTTATAGAGTGTCCCTTTGGCCAGATCAAGTTCAGCAGCAAGCGCATCTAGCGTCATTCCTGCTTCACCATTTTCCAGCAGGAGCTGCTCTGCGACTTGAAAAATCAAGGTTTCTCTTGCTCGAAACTGAGCCTGACGATCCATCTTCACCCTATAAACTCTCTTGTACTTTATATAACTTTATTTACTTTAAATTTAGAAGATTTTCAAAGTTCTGCTTTGTGATAGAAGCCATTTCTTCTAGCGACTTATCATATACATCACAAAGCGCTTTGGCTACATAAGGAACGTATTTAGGTTCGTTAGATTTACCACGATATGGCATCGGCGCAAGATAAGGACTATCGGTTTCAATCAGTACACGATCCAGCGGAACCTGTTTGGCCACATCACGCAGATCCTGGGCATTTTTAAACGAGATAATCCCGGAAAATGAGACATAATAACCGCAGTCTAAAACCGCTTTGGCAGTTTCCCAATCTTCAGTAAAGCAATGCAAGATGCCATGCGTGGATTTTTCCGCACGGATAATATCCACGGTATCATGCTTGGCAGCACGGGTATGTACCACCACCGGTTTCTTGGTCATTTGCGAAGCATGGATATGACGGGCAAAGCAGGCTTTTTGTTCTTCGACAAAATCTGTACTGTGATAATAATCCAGACCGGTTTCACCGAGTGCCCAGACTTTTTCAGGCTGTGCCAGCTCGACCAGATATTCGGTCGTGGCACGCGCCATGGTCGCAGCATCTTCGCAAGGATGTACCCCAACGGTATAACCGACATCCGGGTGACGCGCGGCAATTTTCGCCAGCGCGATATGATCATCCAGATCGACCGAGATACTCATGAACCTGGATACACCCGCTTCACGGGCCTGTGCGAGTGCCTGATCCAGATCACCGTTATACGGCGTTAAATCCAGCATCGTTAAATGACAATGGGTATCTACAAACACAATGCGTTCCTACCACAGCTAAATGAACTACATAGTGTAACTTTTACGCCCTTCAGATTTAAGACCTGCAACCAGACGATCTGCTTCATTTTTGAAATAAACACCCTTTTCACCGCTTAACTGGATGCCAAAGCCTTGTGGCTTGATGCCATTCTGCTTTTGCGAGACCCAGATGACTTTACCGGTTAAAGGAATTTTCTGGGTCTGTTCAGGCAAAGTGGTCAATACAAAAACTTCTTCACCCAGCTTGACCGGCTGCTTGGACGGAATAAACAGTCCACCACCCCATACATAAGGCATATAGCTGGCAAACAGTGTTTCAATATCAGGAATATTGGCCTGAATAATACCGCCCATACGTGGTTGCATGTGATTTCCCCTTAATTAAAGATTCATCAGCTTGATAAACAGCTCATCGATCACCAGATTGCTTTGAACATTCTGCTCGAGATATTGCTTGGAACGCTGAAAATCTTCATAAATTTTAAAAAGTGCTGCTAATGAATATTGTTCGGCAAGCACATTAAACTCAAGATCAATGTTTTTCACCGTTTGATTGAGCTTGACACAAATTAAATCGGACAACAAGTATTCAAACATGGGAGCAAATTCACCAAAGCTCAGGCTTTTGTTCCATTTGGTCGCAATTGCAAGCGGCATATTTTTTTGCATCACCAGTTTTTGCCAGTCTTGCAGGAATTCCTGACGCAGTGGCAGCCATGAACTTTGTGCAACCTCGAGTGCTTGTAAGGGCATCTGATTGGACAGGTTCATCAATAACTGTTGCTGGCTAGAACCTGCATCCGGCAACTGTGCCTGAACATAATCACTAAATTGTTCTGCGGAAATCCGGTCTAAGGCAAAATGCTGCAAGCGACTCCGTATCGTTGCAGGCAATTTTAAATAATGATCTGCCAGCAAAATAATGACCGTATTGTCACCGGGTTCTTCTAGCGTTTTCAATAAAGCATTGGCAGAGGAGATATTTAAGGCTTCCGCAGGTTCAATTACAATCACTCGCCAGCCATCGACGGTCTGCTGCACAAAAGGCAACAGATCACGAATCTTTTCAATCTTGATTTTGGCATTCTGTTTTTTATTGTCTTCGTCGGTGCTGATATGCACATAATTGGGATGCGTATCAGCCTTGAGCCATTGGCAACTGCCACATTCGCCACATGCACCAGAAGACTGCCGATTCAGACACAAGACCCAAGCCAGAAACTGCTGGCTAAATGCCTCCTTGCCACAGCCTTTTTTGCCATAAAACAATAAACCATGCCCAAGCTTGGGAAAACGTCCGGTCAGCGTTTCCCAAACCTGTTGCTGCCATGGATAAATCTGTGCATTGACATCAAAAGGCATGTATTCAACTCTTCTTAAGCAAAATGAGAAAGATCCATTTGATTCAATCGATCCAGATCTTCTTGAGTATCCACACCCGGTGGCAAATTGGCTTCAGCCACGGCAATCGCAATACGGTGACCATTTTCCAGTACCCGCAATTGCTCTAGGGATTCCAGTTTTTCCAGCCCCCCCATCTCCCAAGTGACATATTCTTGAAGCAGTTTTACACGGTAAGCATATAAACCTAAATGACGATAGGCCTGATTATGCAGTTTTGCTTCAGCCAGTTTCGCGCCATCACGGTCATAAGGAATGGTGGCACGGCTAAAATACAAAGCTTGATTATGTTTGGACATCACCACTTTAACAATGCTGTCACGCTTAAATTCGTCTAGTTGATGAATCGGCTCACATAGCGTCGACATCGAAGAATCCGGTTGATCTTCTAGAAGTTGTGCCACCTGTTTCACCAGTTGTGCCGGCAATAAAGGCTCATCACCCTGCACATTGACAATAATATCGTGACTGTCCCAGCCTTTGATCCGCGCTACTTCACTGAGGCGGTCTGTCCCAGAAGGATGATCCACCGAAGTAATCACCACATCAACACCTTCGGCACGACAAACCTCAGCAATACGCTGATCATCGGTCGCCACACACAAATCATCAAAACCTTGTACTTTTTTGGCTTGATCCACCACACGCAGAATCATGGGACGACCATGAATGTCCAGCAAGGGTTTACCCGGCAAACGTGAACTGGCAAAACGTGCAGGAATAACAATGTGTTTCATACTGAATAAGCCTTAAGAAATTTGAATACCGTATTGTTGTAACTGTTGCTGCAAGACCGTATAGCAGGCTGGCGATAATACTGCATCGACTGGCACCACCCAGATATCCTGCTTAAAATCGGGATATTGTTTCAGTAATGCCATAATCTTGACTGCGTCTTTTTCCGTGGTAATGATCGGATTGGCATCATCAAACTGTAGATCCTCAATGTCATAATCATGATGATCGGGAAATTCATGACATTGGAATTGTTCTATGCCCAGATTTTTCAGGGTCTGATAAAAGCGTTGCGGAAAACCGATTCCCACCACGGCATAAAAAGCCGACTGAGAATCGAAGATTTTATTGTTGTCTTGATTGAGTAGATAAGGCTGTGATGCAGCCAGATGCATATGCAGCTCAGAACTTGGGCTTGCCGAATGTTCAATTACCGTTCCTGTTTCCAAGCGTGTCACCGGTTCACGCAGATAGCCTTCCGGAAGCAGTTTTTGGTTGCCCAGACCGCGATTATTGTCCAGTACAATCCATTCAATCTGACGATTTAAAGCCCAGTGCTGCAAACCATCATCACAAATAATCAGATCCAACTGATGTCTTTGCAGTAACAGTTCAATACTTTTTTGCCGGTTTGGCCCTACGGCCATCGGCACGCCCGTCGCCTGTACAATCAAGGCAGGCTCATCACCGACGACCTCAGGCAAGGTATTAAAATCCACATAAGCCGGAAATGGACCTTTGCCGCCATAACCACGGCTAATCACCCCAACTTTTACACCTTGTTGAGTTAAATAATCAACCAGATGAATCAGCAAAGGGGTTTTACCACTACCACCGACAGTGATATTGCCAATCACCATGACCGGAACCGGAGCACTATAGCTTGTCTTGATCCCTTTCTGGTACAGCCAGCGATTGCTGACAAAACCTAAACGATACAAGCATGACAAAGGACGCAGCACCACCAGCCACTTTGCCTGTGCATTCCAAGCATCCTGAATGATTTGCGCCAATGCCATAACTTATTGTTCCTCAAAATTACGTTGATGCAGCTGATAATAAGCCCCATGCAATGCAATCAGTTCTGCATGAGTCCCTTGCTCGACAATACACCCCTGATCCATGACCACAATACGATCCGCATTTTCAATCGTCGATAAACGGTGTGCAATCACAATGGTTGTACGATCTTGCATGGCCTGATCAAAGGCACGCTGAATAAAGTATTCGGATTCATTATCCAGGGCACTGGTTGCTTCATCCAGAATCAGAATAGAGGCATTTTTCAAAATCGCACGTGCAATCGCGATGCGCTGACGCTGACCACCAGACAGATTTAAACCTTGAGCACCCAGTTGGGTATCATAACCTTTTGGCAGAGCCATAATAAAATCATGTGCATAAGCGGCTTTTGCTGCTGCAATAATGTCTTCATCAGTCGCACCTTCGAGCTGACCATAGGCAATATTTTCTCGCACAGTCCGATTAAACAGCACCACTTGCTGATTCACCATCGCAATCTGGGTACGCAAAGCAGTCAGCTCAAAGTCCTCAATCGGTTTCTGATCCAGTAGAAGCTGACCTGAACTTGTATCCTGATAACGTACCAGCAGGTTCACCAGTGAGCTTTTACCGGCACCGGAACGCCCAACCAGAGCAACCGTTTCACCAGCTTTTACCTCTAAATTAAAATCACGAATGGCATGATGACCATCATCATAAAACAGGTTGACATCTTTAAACTGAATATTACCTTTTAAGCTATCGCTTAAAGTCCCGGTATTTTTTTCTTCGGGCATGTCCAGCAATTCAAATACCGAATGCGCTGCGGCCATACCCCGTTGAATTTTTTCATTGATATCTGTTAAAGCTTTGATCGGTCTTGCCAACATGCCCGCAGCCGTAATATAAGCCACAAATTCACCGGCAGAGGTATCGCCAAGGATCTGTGGACGCAAGGCAATAAACATGACAATACTGAGTGAAATAGACATGATCAGCTGAACCACAGGACTGTTCAACTGCTGCACAGCGACCATTTTCAAGCCACGACGCAAGTTTTCCAGCGAGTTCTGTTTAAAGCGTTCCTGCTCATAACTTTGGCCGCCAAAACCCTTGACGATCAGGTTGGCATTGACCGTTTCCTGAACCACATGGTTGACATCCCCCATGGTGTCTTGCACTTGCTGTGACAGTTTACGCATCCGTCTAGCCGCCTTACTGATCACAAAGCCAATAACGGGTGCAAAAATCAGGATACACATGGTCAGACGCCAGTTGCTATATAGCAGATAGCCTAATAGCGCAATCGTAATCAAACCTTGTTGCAACAGGGTTCTTAACGCTTCTGTTGAGGCAGCGGTCAGTTGTTCCACGTTATACATGATCTTGGCAGTAATATGCCCGCTGGTATTGTCCAGATAATACTGAGACGGTAAACGCAGCAGTTTTGCAAAAACTTCCTGACGGATATTGAACACCAGATTACGGGAAATCACCGCAGTAAAATACCCCCCCATGAATAATCCCAGCCCACGAAAGAACATCAGGACAACCACTAAAAACGGGAAAAGCGAAGTGAAACTCTGGTCTTTGTCTTGAATGGCCTCAATAATATATTCCAGTAATTTAGCCACAGAAACTTCTGTAGCCGCATTAATAGAAAAACCGAGCAGGACAAGCAATCCGATGCCCCAAAAGGGTTTTAAATAACTTAAAAGGCGAAGATAGACCTTAAAATCGTGCTTCACTAATAACCTCGGGTGGGTACTTTGGTACTGATATTAATATTGACAAAGCCGAGCTGCCCGGCCACATCCATAACGCGAATCACGTCCTGATGGCTGGCTTTCGCGTCAGCGGCAATGACGAACATTAAATCACGGCGTTCATTAGAAATCTGTTTAATTGCAGTATTTAAATCTGCGACTTCTTTACTGGCCAAGGATTGACCATTGACTGCATAATGACCATTGGCATCTACAATCACTTCAACTTTCTGATCATAACTTTTAGGCGGAACACCCTGCGCATCTGGTAAGGTCAAGTTCATACGGCTCATTTGGCTAAATGTTGTCGATAACAGTAAAAAGACCAGAATAAACAGCAAACAATCAATCATAGGGGTCAGATTAATATGCACATCTTCTACTTGGTTGCGTTTGAATTTCATCATCCGCCTCCTAGCTGGCTTTTTGCATATCTTGGTCTATATCTGCAATATTGCGATAAAAAAGATCCGCATGAAACAAGGTCGCCTGCTGTTCAAGCTCCGCCACATATTCCTGAACCAGTCGCTGGAAGTAACGATGGGCAAAAAGTGCCGGAATCGCAATCAGCATCCCGGCTGCTGTGGTAATCAAGGCTTTGGAAATACCTGGCATCATCAATACCGGATCACTCCCAGTCCCCACATCGATCATCAGAAAAGATTCGATAATCCCAAGCACAGTCCCCAACAAACCCAGCAATGGCGCCACAGCACTTAAGGTTCCCAGAAAGTTAATATTCTTTTCCAGATAACCAATTTCCTGCGATGCCATCACTTCCATTTGTGCACGGGCATACTGTTCGCCCTGCGGCTTGCTGGCATAGCCTGCTGCAAATACCCGGCCTAAAGTACTGTGCTTCAATTCTGTACTTTGTTGAATTTTTTGCATGACTTGTGATGCATTTTGCACTGGACTCATCAGAAGTGTAGACGGAAGTACCGCTTTCCTCTTCAGGCGAATCAGGCGCTCGATCGAAATCGCCAGCATAAAGATAGAACACAAGACCAGTGGCAGCATGAGCCAGCCACCCGCTTTAACCAATTCCCACATCTAATTTATTCCCCAATAAAAAAAATATATAAATTATTCATCTTCTAAAATAGAAAGAATGCCATCCAGCTCTTCTAAAGAATGATAACTAATGACTAATTTTCCTTTACCTTGTTTGTTATAGTCAATTTTCACATCAGCACTGAAACGCTCTGAAAGGCGCTGGGTCAATTGCTGAATATCCGGTGCAAGCGCTTGTTTTACTTTTTCTTGTTTAGGTGCATTAAAATCACGGACTAACTGCTCGGTTTGACGAACAGATAGACTTTTTTCAATCACGATATCAGCGACTTTGAGCTGGTCTTTTGCCTTCAGTGTTAGAATCGCACGCGCATGCCCCATATCCAGCAGGCCTTGCTGCATAAAGTCTTTCACTTCTTCAGCCAGACTGAGCAGGCGAAGTAAGTTACTGACCGTAGTACGTGCCTTGCCGACTGTGTCTGCAATTTCCTGATGGCTTAAACCAAATTCTTCATGGAAACGTTGCAGAGCCATGGCCTGATCAATCGGATTCAGATCCTGACGTTGGATGTTTTCAATCAGAGCCAATGCAATCGCGACCTGATCCTGAAGTTCGCGCACAATCGCAGGAATTTCAGTTAAACCTGCCAACTGCGCTGCACGCCAACGACGTTCACCGGCAATAATTTCATAAGGATAGCGTTCATCATCGACCGGACGAATCACAATCGGCTGCATAATGCCGTGTTTTTCAATCGATGCCGCCAGCTCTTGCAAGTCTTGCTCGTTGATATAACGGCGCGGCTGGTATTCACCACGCTTGAGCAGGTTCACATCAATCTGTTTGAGCTGACCATGATCAAGACCTTGGGCTTCCATCTGTAATTTTTCTTTTTGAATTGAGCCTAGCAAGGCATCCAAGCCACGACCTTTAGCGAGTCCACGTTTCTTGACGGTCATGCTTTACTTCCTTTTTTCACTTTGCTTTTCTTTAATACTTCAGCTGCCAGATTTAAGTAAGCAACTGCACCCTTTGAGCTTTTTTCAAAATAAATCACCGGCAAACCGTGTGCTGGTGCTTCAGCCAGACGAATATTGCGTGGAATCACGGTGTCATACAGTTTTTTACCGAAATATTGTTCTAATTCTTCAGAGACATCACGGGTCAAGGCATTACGCGCATCATACATGGTACGTAATACACCGACTATTTGCAGGTCTGGATTCAATGCTTGCTGAATCCGATCGATGGTCTGGGTCAAATCAGCCAGACCTTCCAGTGCATAATATTCACACTGCATCGGAATCAGCACACCATCAACCGCTGCCAAAGCATTCACTGTAATCAGGCTCAGACTTGGCGCACAATCAACAATAATATAATCAAATGACTTTTCGACTTCTTGCAATGCATCACGCAGGATGAATTCACGTCCTTCTTGATCTGCAATTGCCAGCTCAACCCCAGCCAGATCACGGTTGGCACCCAGAACCTTATAACCGACCTCTGCCTTGGCGATCGCCGTTTCAATCGGCACTTCACCCAGCAATACATCGGTGACCGAATAGAGCAAGTCATTCTTTTGAATGCCCGACCCCATGGTTGCATTGCCTTGCGAATCCATATCGACCAGCAAAACGCGCTTTTTTAACACAGCTAAAGATGCCGCCAAATTTACTGCGGTTGTGGTTTTACCAACACCACCTTTTTGGTTTGCAATCGCAATAATTTGTGCCATGTTGCCCCCAATCCCTTTAAAATTCTTAAATACGTTTTAATAGCAGTAAATGACGCTGTTCGTCTAAGCGCGGAACTTTAAGTTCAATAATCTCACAACTAAATTCATTTTTTAAAGCAGTGACTTCATCTTCAGGAATTAAGCCTTTCATTGAGGCAATAATGGTCTGTTCATGCATATACGGTTTAGAGGCATCCACAAAGTCAGTCAGAGATGCAAACGCACGACTGGTAATCACATCAAATTGACCCAGCTCGTTAATGCTGTCTTCATTTTCTACACGCGTTTGCACCGCAATGACATTTTTAAGTTTCAGATCGGCAATAAACTGCTTCAGGAAACGAATTTTTTTACCGTTTGAATCGAGTAATACACATTCACGCTCAGGCTGACATAAAGCAATGATCATACCTGGCATACCGCCACCCGTACCGATATCGAGCAGACGGCCCGCTGGCAGATCTTTTAGAATGCTGAGACTGTCCAGCAGATGCTTGACCAGCATTTCTTTCGGATCACGGATCGCAGTTAAATTATATGCTTTGTTCCACAGCACCAAAGCGTCCTGATACTTGAGTAATAAATTCAAAGCTTCTTCAGATAGCTCTAAACCCAAAGCTTGGCTACCCTGCTTTAGTTCTTGAAAAAACATGTGCATAAACAATCTACGCTCGAAAAAGTTAGGTGGAAGTATACCGTTTTCTATATCTTGTCATAGTAGGCAGTGCTTAGTGAATATTCACTTAAACAGACTTAGCTTCACGGATTGCCAAATCTAGTGCCGTTAAACGTTCAGGCGTACCGACATCTACCCAAATACCTGCCAGTTTAGAGGCAACCACTTGATGATTCAGCATCGCTGCCTTCAATAAAGGTGCCAAAGGACGCTTTCCAGCCTCTAAGCCTTCAAACATTTTTGGACTGATGACGGATATACCGCTAAAAGTCAGGTTTTCACCCTCGACCTGTTGATCGAAGGTATAAGCCTTCCCTTCTGCAAGGGTGAAATCACCCTCTGGATGTTGCTGCGGATTTTCGACCAACACCAGATGTGCCAAATTATCGTTCAGATCAACATCTAATAAAGGTGCAAAATCCATTGTGGTCCAGACATCACCATTTAATAGGATAAAAGGCTGATTACCCAAAAGCGGCAAGGCATGAATGATCCCGCCTGCCGTTTCCAGACCTTCACCTTCATGTGACCACAGAATTTTTACGCCAAACTGTGAGCCATCACCCAGGGCTTCTGCAAGTTTCCCACCCAGCCAGGCCGTATTGATCACAATTTCAGTGACACCGATTGCCGCCAGTTTTTCTAGATGCCAGACGATAAGTGGTTTGCCACCGACTTCAAGCAAGGGTTTCGGGGTATGCAAAGTTAAGGGGCGCATACGATTACCAAGACCTGCGGCCAA
Source organism: Acinetobacter sp. YH12255 (assembly GCF_013417355.1). Lineage (NCBI taxonomy): Bacteria > Pseudomonadati > Pseudomonadota > Gammaproteobacteria > Moraxellales > Moraxellaceae > Acinetobacter > Acinetobacter sp. YH12255. Next base: position 64,766 of record NZ_VPEC01000011.1, on the reverse strand, counting down.
AATCATCGCTTTCATTTAGGCAGCCACCTCATAAGAGCCATATTTGGCTTCAAAAGCCGGCATCACTCGGTCACGCATAAACTGCATGAATGGCTGAAGTTCAGTATAAGCTTTTGATTCCTCGAGCAGATACCACATCACACGTGGTAAGTCCTTGAGATAACCTGACTTGCCATCACGTTCAAACAGACGTACAAAAATACCTAAAATCTTGATATGACGCTGAATCGCCATCATGTCGGCATCTTTTTTAAACTGTTCAAAGTCACGCTCTTCTTTAGCAGATGCTGGCAACAAGTCATAAAAGTTTTTGAACCAGCGATACACACGGTCGGCATTCCACTGCACATAGGCATCACGGGTAATCGAAATCAGGTCATAAGTATCCGCACCAATCACGGCATCCTGAAAATCAATCACACCGAGTTCGGTTTCATTTTCGATTTTCATCAAATTCCGGCTATGAAAATCACGATGCACAATGACCTGAGGTTGTGCCAAAGCAGCATTGGCCAGAATTGCAAAGGTACGCTTGATCAAGGCTGATTCTGCCTCTGTGGGCTGTACCTTTAAAGCCGGCAGCATCCAGTCGGTCAGCAACTCCATTTCCGAGATCAGCTTTTCATAAGAATAGGCGGGGAATTGCCCTTCTCCCGGAATGGATTGCAGCTGAATCAGCTGTTTAAAGCTTTGCTCATAATAGGCATCTACAGTCTCATCATTCAGCAGATTAGACAGCAGGACATCACCAAAGTCTTCCAGAAGTAAAAAACCATTCTTCAAATCTTTTGCGACGATATGCGGAACACGCACGCCATGAGCATCAAAAAATTCATCAATCGTCACAAAAGGCACACAATCTTCTTTTTCTGGTGGTGCATCCATCAACATAAATGTTTTATTATTCAGCTTGATTCGTGCATAACGACGAAAGCTGGCATCACCTGCTAAAAAATGAGTTTCAAATTGATCTGAACCGAGTACAGAGGCAATCCAAGATTGTATCAATTGTTCGCGTTGTGTATTCATTTGCAATTAATTCTAATACAGGCTGAGTTTTTAAAGTGCTAAGTGTAGCTACTTATCAACTTTTTCTCTATGATGCGACAATAATTAATTGCGATAAAAGCATGATTGGTTAATGAGACAAATGAAGCATCACTTTAAAATCAACCCTCTAGCGACTGCGATCTTAACCCTTTTATGTGGCAGCTCAGCCTCAAGCTATGCTGCATCAACTGTCTCATCCGATGTAAATGCAGAACAACTCAAACAGCGCATTAATGAGACCTATCCAGGTGAAGCCTTCTTTTCACAATACTATGTCGATAAATCCTCGGCTGAAGCGCAGCAACGTCAGGGACAGTATTTAAGTTCGGCTTATTGTGAAGGTGCCTGGGTCACCCCGATCGCTCCAGATGCAGCGACTATTGCGCCAGACCAAGCCACCTCGACCATTACCGCCGATTATGGACATTACGATCCGGCAGGCGACTCCTATCTGGAAGGCAATGTGGTTATTGATCAGCAAGGTCGTCAAATCCGTGCCGAACGAGTGACCATTGATCAGACCCAGACCTATGCCAAAGCAGCAGGTCAGGTACAGTTAGCACAAGGCGGTCTGATCTCACAAAGTGATGATATTAACTATAATTTAAAAACCCAACAGGGCGATTTAAACAACAGTTTCTATATTGCAGAGCAGCAACATGCCCACGGTCGTGCAGAAAAGATTGCCAAAACATCGACTGATACGATAGAACTGGAAAATGCCACTTACTCTACCTGCCCGCCTGAGCAAAAGCCGACCTGGAAAATACAGGCAGAAAAGATCAAGCTGAATCAGGAAACCGGACGTGGTGAAACCCGCAATACCAAACTGTATGTCAAAGACGTTCCGGTATTGGCAATCCCTTATTTCAACTTCCCGATTGATGACCGCCGTACTACCGGCATTCTAACGCCAACTTTTGGTTTTACCAATGATGGCGGACTTGAACTCGGTGTTCCTGTTTATCTGAATTTGGCCCCACAGTATGATGCTACCCTCACGCCGCGCTATATTGGTGATCGTGGTGCCATGCTAGATGGCGAGTTCCGTTATCTGACAGAAAATTATGGTGAAGGTAGTATCTGGGGTGGCTATCTACCTTCGGATGAAAGTTATGATAATGAGGATCGTAAAAGCTTACATTACTTGCATAATTGGCAGATCAACGATCAGTTCTCGACCAATCTGGAATATAACTACGCCTCAGACAAAGATTACTTTGCCGACCTGGACAATAACCCGAACTCAAAAACTGACTTGAACCTGCGCCGCGCTTGGGAAGTCAATTATAAAAATGGTATTCCCGGCTTAAAGGCACAATTCAAAGTCGAAAATTTCCAGACACTCGATCCCACTGTACTGGATGAAGATCGTCCTTATGCACGTTTGCCGCAGCTTTTAGTCAATTATAAAACTGGCAATCCACTCGGATTACAGCTTGAGTTTAATAACGATACTGCTTATTTCCAGAAAGACCTGAGAAATTTTGCTGATATCCTTCAAAATGATGACAAGATTTATCAACCAAGTGGCACCCGCATCTATAACGACTTTTCGGTGCGTTATAATCACTATAACCCGTGGTCGTTTTTTATTCCGGAAGCATCTGTACGCAACATCAATACCTTCTATGATGAGAAAACCCGAGACCGTGGTGGTTCTAGTGAAAGCCAGTCCATTGTGGTGCCACAATTCACGCTGGACACCGGCTTAATTTTCGAAAAAGAAGGTACCTATTTACAGACCTTAACGCCTCGTCTGTTCTATGCCTATTCACCTTATGAAAACCAGCAGAATCAACCTAACTTTGACTCAGTCGTCGCTTCGATTAATTATGATCAGCTTTTCAGTGCGCGTCGCTTCTATGGCAACGACCGCCTGGAAGACAACAACTTTGCCTCTTTAGGTCTGAGTTATAGCCTGTTTAATGAAGAAGGTCTGGAACGCCTACGTGCGAGTGTCGGTCAAAGTTTCTTCTTTGAAGATCGCCGTGTCACACTGGAAAATGATGCAGATGAATTCGACCGTGAAAGTCATACTGGCCCTGTAATTCAACTGACCAGCCAGCTGTCAAATAATGTTCACATTAATCTGAACTCAAGCTGGATGTCGAATGGCCAAAATGCTGAGCGCGATCTGCAGGTTTATTATACCGGTGAGCAAGGCAATCTATACAACGTCGGCTATTTCTATCGTAAAGACATTCCGAACCGTCAGAAGAGCTATGATCATGTAGTGGGTTCATTTATCCAGCCGATTGCCAACAACTGGCGTCTGGTAGGACATGCGCAGTTTGACCTCGACAATAGTGTCGCACGAGAATATTTACTTGGCGTGAACTATGAGTCATGCTGTTGGGGAGTTTCTGTATATGGTCGTTCATATTACAATGACTTAGACAACGTTAATGATTCAAACGTCAAAGCCAAACGCGCTATTATGGCCGAGGTCAGCCTGAAAGGCTTAGGTGGGTTAAGCAGCAAACTCACCTCATTACTAGAAAATCGCATTCTAGGTTTTAACAATATCAATCAAACTTGGACAGAACGTTAATGAAGACAAAACAGTTAAAACAAATTTTTAAAGCGACTGCACTTGCGCTATGCCTTTCTTCAGCGATGACGACGTTTGCTGTTGCCCAACCTAAAGATGAAGTTGTAGCTGTGGTCGACAATAGTATCATTCTGCGTAGTGATCTGGCTCAAGGTGTGGCCGAGATTTCTCATCAGCTGCAAAAGCAAAATCAGACAGTTCCACCCCAACAATTTCTTGAGCAACAAGCCTTAGAGCAGCTCATTATTCGTCAGGCACAACTTGAACAAGTTAAACGCTACAATATTCGTCCCGATGAAAAATCCCTGAATGACGCAGTACTGAAAGTTGCCCGTGATTCGGGCTCAACCAGTCTGGAAGCTTTCCAGCAAAAACTGGATGCCATGGCGCCCAATACCTATGCTTCTTTACGCAACCGTATTGCGGAAGATTTAGCGCTGAATCGTTTACGTCAACAAGTCGTGACTTCACGGATTCAAATCACAGACCAGGATGTTAAAAACTTCCTAAATACCCCGCAAGGTCAGGCTTTACTCGGCAGCCAGGTACATGTGCTGCATTTACGTGTAAGCGGCGAAAATGCGGAACAGATTGCTACACAGGTAAAGCAAGAGCTGAATACCAGCAATGATATTCAGGCGATCAGCAAAAAATACAGCACTGGCGGCATTAAAGTCGAAGCTGCTGACATGGGCGTGAGAAGCCTGTCAGAAATTCCGGCAGAACTGGCTGCACGTGTCACGACCCTACAGCCAGGTCAAACCTCTGAACTCATTCCGGTTGCTGATGGGGTACATGTACTCAAGCTACTAGAACGTAAAGGTGGCGAACAAAAAGCCCTGGTTCCTCAATACTTGACCCGTCACATCCTGATTCAACCCTCTGAAGTAGTCAGTCCGGAAAATGCCAAACAGATGATTGACAGTTTATATAGCCGCCTGCAACAAGGCGAAGATTTTACTGTTTTAGCTTCAACCTTCTCCAATGATACCGGTTCAGCACGTGATGGTGGCAGTCTTGGCTGGGTAAGCCCTGGGGTAATGGTGCCTGAGTTTGAACAGCAAATGAAAAGCACCCCAGTGGGGCAGTTCAGTAAACCGTTTCAATCCCAGTTTGGCTGGCATATCCTGCAAGTCAGCGAAACACGTCAACAGGATATGACAGAGGAATATCAAGAACGTATGGCCCGTCAATTACTTGGTGAACGTCAGTTTGATGCCGAGCTGGACAGCTGGTTACGTGAAACACGTAGCAATGCCTATGTAGAAATCAAAGATCCACAACTGGATCCTAAACGTAATCGTTAAGCCCAGATCCATTTTAAAAAGCCAGCGCTAGATTGCTGGCTTTTTAATTTTTATCCATGCAAAACTTACAGGCATAAAAAAACCTCTCGATGAGAGGTTTTTTTAATTTTCAGACTCGATTAACGATTATTTTCGTCGTCTTGAGTATCTTCAAATTTAGTATCGTTGTCAAAGCCAGCGCCTTGACCACCAAAGCCACCTTGACCACCGAAGCCAGCGCCTTGACCGCCACCGAAGCCGCCTTGACCACCAAAGCCACCACCTTGACCACCAAAGCCAGCGCCTTGACCGCCACCGAAGCCACCTTGACCACCAAAGCCAGCGCCTTGACCGCCACCGAAGCCACCTTGACCACCGAAGCCAGTGCCTTGACCGCCACCGAAACCACCAGCAGCACCTTGACCGCCAAAGCCAGCACCTTGTGGACCAGCAGGCGCACCAGCAGGACGAGGATTACGTGCAGGCACTACAGTTGAAATTGCATGCTTATAAACCATTTGGCTTACTGTATTTTTTAATAAAACCACGTATTGGTCGAAAGACTCGATATGACCTTGTAATTTAATACCGTTTACCAGGAAGATAGATACTGGGATACGTTCCTTACGGAGAGAATTCAAGAATGGATCTTGTAAAGTTTGACCTTTAGACATGTTATAACTCCAAAAAAAAATTAAAAATCAGCGCAAAAACTATCTCTATTTTTCAATTAAAAATTATAAAAAAGATAGTCCCTAAATTTTGCTTTATCCGTGACAGTTTCGCAAGTCTTGTTGAGCCTGCTGTAGCGTAAAATATGTTGTAAATTTATGCTTTTCTTGCAAAGACCTCAGCCACGTATATTGACGTTTTGCAAGTTGTCGTGTCGCAAATAAAGCTTTATCCTCCATTTCCTGTTGCTTTTCCTTGGTTTTGTCAGCATTTTTTAAGAATTCTATAGCTTGACGGTAACCTACCGAACGCATAGAAGGTAGATTTTCATTAAAATCGTATTTTTCAATTAAACTAACAACTTCATTTAAAAAACCGTTTTTCCACATCATTTGCAGACGTTGTTCAATACGCCCGTGTAATTCTAACCGATCTGGCATAAGTGCATAGTTATAAAAACTGTAACGATATGGTAAGTTTTTAGGTTGTTCTGCCTGTAGTTTTGTAATCGGCTCACCAGTCAATTTAAAAACTTCCAAGGCTCGAATAATGCGCTGCTTGTCGCTAACCTTGAATTTTTCACCGGCAATCGGATCGACTGCACATAATTCTGCATAAACCGCTTCCCAGCCCTCCTGCTCACCCTTGGCTTCAATCTCTGCCCGGATAGCATAGTCTGCACTTGGTAGGTTATCTGACAAACCTTCAAGCAAGGCCTTAAAATACAGCATGGTTCCGCCAACCAGAATCGGGGTTTTACCACGCACATGAATATCATCAATCAGGCGGCAAGCATCTTCGACAAAGTTGGCTGCAGAATACACTTCAAGTGGACTAATAATATCAATCAGATGATGCGGATAGCGCGCCAGTTCCTCTTTAGAAGGTTTGGCTGTACCAATGTCCATTTCCCGATAAACCAGTGCAGAATCGACCGAAATCAGCTCAAATCCCCCTTGCTCATACAGTTCACATGCCAAAGCGGTTTTACCACTTGCAGTTGGCCCCATTAAATTGATGACCGGCAATTGATTGGACATGTAAAACTACTCTCCTCGAGCAAAAAGTTTGTCTAGTTTATTCAATGGAAAAGCGCGCCAAGTCGGACGGCCATGATTACATTGACTGGCAAATTCGGTTTGTTCCATCTGCCGTAATAAAGCATTCATTTCAGACAAACTTAGGATACGATGCGCTCGCACTGCACCATGACAGGCCATTCCCGCCAAAATTTGGTCACGCTTCTGCAATAGGCTTTGTGCTTGATCCCCCGGATCTAAATCATTCAATAATTCAGGAATCAGGGCATCAAAATCCGCCTTGTGTAGAATAGCCGGCACACCACGTACAATGACTTGCTCATCACCATACTGATCAATTTCCAGACCCAAACGTGCGAGTTGCTCTTTCAGCTCTTCTACCCGCATCGCCTGCATCCGGCTAATGTTTACGACCTTTGGAATCAGTAGTTGCTGTGACGTCCAGAATTCAGGTTTATCCCAAGCCGATTTCATTTGCTGCAAGACAATCCGCTCATGTGCTGCATGCATATCCACAATGATCAGCCCTTCGGTATTTTGTGCCAGAATATAAATCCCATGTAACTGGGCAATCGCAATCCCGAGTGGATGTTCATCGACTTTGGCCTGTATATGACTTTGCAAGGCTTGCTCTGCAACTTGTGGCTCATAGGCAGACGCTTGATCACGCAGCGGTGCCAGATAGCTTTGCAGGGCATTATTCAGCTGCTGCGAGCCTGCATAAGACGCATTATAGTCTCGCGCATAATGTACCGTTTGCGGCCGCGAAGATTCAAAGTCGGTCAGGACATCCGATGCCTCATTTTCATCTTTAGCAGCTACAGGTAGGTTAGAGGATAATTGCTGCTGCGCATGCGCAGTCTGGTGCAGGCTAAACTGTTCCTGATAACGCGGTTGCGGTACAAGTGCAACAGGTTCATCATCAACTTTCATCGCAGTTGCTAAATCAGCAGTTGCCGTCTGGAATTGTGCCAGAGTTTCTTTGGCATAATGCCGTACAAACTCATGTACTTCACGCTGATTCAGAAAGCGAATTTCATGCTTAGTGGGATGGACATTGACATCAACATTTTCAGGATCAACTTCTAAAAACAGCAAATAAGCCGCATGTTGATGGCCATGCAAAATGCCATCATAAGCCATCCTCAAGGCATGAGAAATGGTTTTGTCTTTGACAATCCGGCCATTGACATAGACATATTGCAAGTCGGCCTGTGCACGCGCATCTGAGGGATGACCAAGCCAGCCTGATAAACGCATGTTTATACTGTCAGCATCGATCCAATAAGCATTTTCAGTGAACTGACGACCCAATAACTGCTGTACCCGCTGGAAACGTAAAGCACCGCTGTCCGCCACGGGTAAATTCAGCTTGATGCTTTCATTATGTTCCAGCACAAACCGGATATCAAAATGCGTCAGTGCCATACGGCGTACAATTTCTTCAATGTGGCCAAATTCAGTGCCCGGTTTCTTTAAGAATTTACGCCGCGCAGGCACATTAAAAAATAAATCCTGAACCCGGATATGCGTCCCTTTCGAAGCCGCGACCGCTTGAATCTGCTGATGATCAAAAGCCGTACCGTTTACTTCTACCTGATAACCAATGCCATCCTCATTTTGACTGCTGATCATGGTCAGGCGTGAGACTGCTGCAATCGATGCCAGCGCTTCTCCACGAAAGCCTAAACTGCTGATCGCATACAGCTCATCGGCACTCTGGATTTTGCTGGTGGCATGACGCATGACGGCCAATGCCAGATCTTCAGCATGAATACCACGGCCGTTATCCATAATTTCAATTAAGGTACTGCCACCCTGTTCCACCCGGATGATCAGCTCGGTCGCACCCGCATCAATCGAGTTTTCCAGTAATTCCTTGACCACGGATGCCGGACGTTCAATCACCTCACCTGCAGCAATCTGGTTGGCCAGCGCAGGATCAAGGGCACGGATACGGCGTAGACTTAAATCATTCGACATGTGAAAATTGACGCTCCAAAGCCTCTCGCAAAGCAAGATTAGAGGAAATCAGGCTTGCAGTACGGGTCAGTTCATCTTCAGATTTTAAAATTTCAATAATCAGGTCAGCTTGCGGAATTTCATCGCCACCTTTGGAGGGCCATTCAAATAAAAATAGCGCATTCGGAGTTTCCAGATAATCCCGGATTCCCATCAATTCGAGTTCATAGGGGTCATTCAGACGGTACAGGTCAAAGTGAAAAATATCCTGCCCATTGATCTGATACGGTTCGACCAGCGTATAAGTCGGACTTTTCACCGAACCTTGATGACCCAGCTGTTGCAAATAATAGCGCGTTAAGGTCGTTTTTCCTGCCCCCAAATCACCGATCAGATATACGACTCCCGCAGGGAAATTTTCGGCCAGAACCTTGGCCAGTTTCTGGGTATCGTCTTCATGATTTAAAGTGACATTAAATGAATAAGGCATATTACTCACGACATGATGCAAAAGAATAAATATGATAGCATCGCCACGCTTTAAAAGCCTATTCACCTGTGTGAGAAACTGTATTTTTTCACCATTTCTGTTTCTGAGAGGTTGATCTGCCTGCCATGCATCCGACTGTTGAGTTTAATCCGCCCATGTTAAATGGGGTCAGTGCCAGTAAAGTGTTCTTGCAGGATAGTCTAGATGCACCCCCGACAGTTTTTGCTTATTTATGCACGCAATTTGCGCATATCGCAGCAGATGAATGGCAAGCCCGTTTCGCCAAAGGTCTGGTCTATGATGCGCAGGGCCATCAATTAAGCACAGAAAGTCCATTTCAGGCCAATAGTCATTGTTTTTATTATCGATTTTTGGCACATGAAGTGCATGTTCCTTTTCAACATCAGATTTTATTTGAAAATGAGCATTTCATGGTGATCGATAAACCGCACTTTTTGACCATGAGTCCGACCGGTCAGTATGTACAGGAAACCTTGCTGGTTCGTCTCAAAAAACAAACAGGCAATGAACATTTAACACCGATTCACCGGCTAGACCGTGAAACGGCCGGCGTGGTTCTCATTTCAAAATATGTAGAATCTCGTGGCCTGTATCAACAGATGTTTGCCACACGGCAAGTGCAGAAGACCTACCATGCGATTGCAGCATACAAGGCTGATTTAGAATTTCCATTGATCACACGATTAAGAATGGAAAAAGGTCAGCCCTTCTATACCATGCAGGTGGTCAACGGCGAAGCCAATAGCGAAACGGCAATCCAGCTGTTAGAACATAATAAAGAATGGGCCAAATATGAACTGAAACCACACACTGGCAAACAGCACCAATTACGCGTGCACTTGAATCATCTCGGTATTCCAATTCAGAATGATCCGTTTTATCCACGGATAGCGCACAAAGCCGAAGATGATTTTTCTGCCCCTTTAAGCTTATTGGCCCAACATATTCAATTCATCGATCCGATCACGCAGAAAAGCATGAATTTCAGCTCCAGACTTGAATTGACACTGTAAATCGCTTGTCATTACAGATTATTTTCTAAAATCGGTCGCTTTAAGATTGAATTTCAAACGTAATTGATTAGAATAAAGGCGAAAAGTTAAGTAATTTAAAGCTTTAAAAATATTATGAGAAAAACTGAAGTTTATCAAATTCGCTTGGACTCGCAAGAGAAGAAACAAGCCTTTGCGGTATTTAAGCAATTGGGGATTACGCCAGCTCAGGCCGTGCGTCTTTTTTTCAAACAAGTGGTGATTACCAAATCGATCCCCTTCTCGATTGAAAACCAGAATATTAATCTGGAACAACTGATCCGACTGCGCAAACTGAAGCAAAATGAGATCCAGAATGGGCAAAGCAGCTTGCCAAATTCAACACTCAATTCTCTGGATGATCAGGAAATCCAGCTCGATGATGATCATCTGGATTTATTTGAAGAACTGAATGCCATTTTAGGTGAAAGCGACAAAATTTAACATTGTTGCATTTCCGAACAATTTCTAAAGCCGGCCACTGACAAACTTCGCTATGCTTGATGCTGATAATGAATAAAAAATTAGCATGGAGGATGCAATGCTCGTACGACGCGCTCAATCAGCAGACCTGAATCAGCTTGCGATATTATTCGATGAATATCGACAATTTTATGGCACCTCCTCTAACCCCGAACTCTCCTACCAATTTTTAAAACAACGTTTTGAAGATGGACAGACCGTCATTTTCATTAATACCAAAGATGATACTTTTACCGGCTTTATTATCCTGTATCTGGGTTTTTCTTCGGTGGCCTGCTCGACCTATTATATTCTGGATGATGTCTATATCACCCCGATATTTCGGCGTCAGGGTGCAGCCAGACAACTGATTGATACCGCAATTTTATTTGCCAAACATGAACAGGCCTTAAGAATTAGCCTGGAAACCCAAAAGAACAATTACCAATCGCATGAATTGTATGAATCTATGGGATTTATTAAGGATAATGAGTTTCAGACCTATCATTGTTTCCTGAGATAAAATCTGATCGTTCAAATAAACTTGAGAAGAATAACTCAATTATTCTTCTGAACGGAATTTTGCCAAAGCCACCTGTTCTGCATTTAAATAGATCCATTCTCCTTCAGCCAGCTCAGGCAGAGCCAAAGCACCAATTTGAGCACGATGCAATTGCTCGACTTTATTTCCGACGGCTGCCAGCATGCGTTTCACCTGATGATATACCCCTTGATGAATGCTCATTTGCAGACGGCTTTCAGACAGACGTATCACTTCAGTGGCTGCAAAAATACCTTTTTCATTGCGTAGCTCAACGCCTTGTTCCAGTTGCTGTAGCTGAGCATCAGTGACTGGATCTGCCGTTTGCATTTGATAAACTTTGGCCACATGTTTTTTCGGATGTGTTAACGCTTGCAGAAACTGGCCATCATCAGTCAACAATAACAGTCCGGTGGTGTCCTGATCCAGACGACCCACGCATTGAATGCCACGATTCAGCAGCATCTCATCAAACAGATCAAACACACTAAAATGATGCGTGGCCTGATGCGAACACTCATAGTCCTGCGGTTTGTTTAAAGCGATATAGACTTTCTCTCGATAGCGATGGGCCTTGCCATAGACCTCGAAGTCTAAATCATTCAAATCCAGTTTATGTTTAGGATGATCAATCACTTCATTCTGGATAGAAACAGCACCATTTTTAATCAATTGCTGACAATGCTTGCGGGAACCGAAACCTTGTGACTGCAACATTTTTTCCAATAGCATCTGCTTAAACCTGTATCGCGTGAAGAGTTGTGCATTCTATCCTGAAACACACCTAAATTGATTGCTTCGCTTATTTTCTTCGTATCACCAGCTGAAACGCTCTACAATGGTGGCATTTTCCATGTTTCCTCTCCCGCCCATGTCACAACTCGATTTAAATTTGATGGTTCTTTTGGTATTACTGGCCTGTGGTATATTCAGTCACAATAGTGCTGTCACCATCGCTGCAGCGGTACTGATTGTTCTTAAAATTACCCCACTACACGACCTGTTGCCTTATGTACAACAACATGGTTTGAATATTGGAATTATTATTTTAACCATCGGGGTATTGGCACCGATTGCGAGTGGCAAAATTGCCGGAGAAAGTATTCTCAAGTCATTTCTCAGCTGGAAATCTTTACTGGCCATTGCCATTGGTGTTTTTGTGGCTTGGCTCGGTGGCCGCGGTGTGAAACTGATGTCGAATCAACCGGATATTGTCGCGGGCTTATTGATTGGTACTGTAGCAGGTGTGGCGGTGTTACGCGGCGTACCTGTTGGGCCGCTGATTGCAGCCGGGATTTTATCTTTATTGATTGGTACACAATAGATTCAAATCATCAGCACGCATCACCAGTATGCAAAGATTTCTCAAAAATACATCACATGACCTATAATATGCAGGTCATCTATTGATTACCTTGCACCAAGCTTTAAAGCAGTGTTTCAAGCTTGCTCAGGATATGTCATCAGATCAACGGAAGATTCATCTTGGTTGTAAGCTTTCCAAGCTAAAATAAAAGCGATACAAAAAAATAGAATGATCTTTAACAAGCTGTGACCTGATAAAAATTTGAAATTTACTGCATGACAAATCCGAGCCTAATCTTTTAAGGCATAAACCAAACTTTCTATCATCTCGCCATTTTCCAAATATACTTTAACCGGAATCCGTTGATATTCATCACCTTCAAACGCATCCAGCTCTTCCCAATATTGGGGAAGATGCTCAGATATAAATACATAACCCTGAACAGTCTCGCCCGAATCACTGAGCTGAATGCCCGGGCTACCAAATTCAGCCCCCCAGCCACGCTGTTGCAAATGCCCACGGATATAAGCGGCTTTCCAGCTTCCCCCAATCCGCTCCATGACATGGGCATTGGGTTGCTGCGGACGAAGCGTGCCGTATACGAATAAACTATGCATCTTAAAAGTTCTGAAGGATCATTTCGGGGATTACTCTACAAATAACAGTGCCAGACGGACTTGGTCATAGGCCATTTTAGGCGTGGTGAGTTCTACAATCGGGCGCAACTTAATCGAGCCATCATCATTAAAATGCTCAGCACTTTGACGTTTGGTTAAGCGTTTATAAATTTTACGCACCTGCTCCACCACTTCCTCACCCGGATGAGCCACCGAAATATCCAGTCCCTGCTCTTTGTGTAAACGGCCTAGATGATTAATGATTGTCGCTGGCGTCAGACCACGTTCAGTCGCGATATCCGCAACTTCATAGCCTTCTTCAAACAGTGCTCGGGTTTCATCCAGTGTGGCAGTGGCATAACTCTGCTTCGTGCCACTCTTGGAAATTTTCTTTTCATTGCGCTGGATTTCTGCTTCATTCAATGTGCCACCGCAGTGACGAATAAAGGCTTTATGCTGCGCAGTCAAATCGACATTTTCAAAATTCGCTTCGGCTTCATCAGAAAGTTCCTGAAAACGACGATCAGCTTTAATCGCTAAACTGTCAAGTTCCAAAGCCTGCTCATTAAAGCCTTTTAAACGTAAGCCATTTAAGCTTTTCAACCGTGACAGCGCCACATAACCTTGACCTTTCTCGAAAGTATGACTCAGATCAATTTCTGCTGCTTCCAAGGTCATCCCTTGAGATTTATGAATGGTAATCGCCCAGGCCAAGCGTAAAGGAATTTGCTGGAAACTGGCAATAGTCTTACCAGCTTCATTGTCTACCGACCAGGTTTCCGGCTCCACCACCAAGGTCGTGCCATCGGTCAGTTTTACTTTGGGCAGCACACCATATTCATCGTCTTCTTCAAAACTGATCACTTCACCCAGACTGCCGTTGATATAGCCCATATCAAAGTTATTTTTTACAAACATGACTTTGGCATGCTTTTTCAAGGTTAAGGCTTCTGGTGCACGTACTGAAGATTTTAAAGTTTCAATCAGCTTTTCATTGCCATCACACTGGGCATCAAACTGGCGCGGATCATTGTCAATTTCATTCAGATGTTTAAAGTTAAGACTATCCACATCCATATTATGGGTATACAGACGCGTATAGGTATCGCCGATTTCTTGATGTCGGGTTGCCTGTAAAGCCGTGCGATGTTCATGGCTAATCGCCTGCGCACGGATCGCATTCAGGATGTCATTCAGATAATCATTGCCCTGACGATGCTGCTCGGTCAGATAACAGACCCGAAACTTGGCTTCTACCCAGGCTTCCGACATAAAGCAGAATTTATCGCGGTTACGCTCGTCATTCTTACCGACTGGCGGCAACTGGAAAAAATCCCCGGCCACAATCACCTGAATACCGCCAAAGGCTTCATCACTGTCCTTAAAATATTTCAGCACCTGATTGACCAGATTCAGCTGCTTGGCATGCAGCATGGAAATTTCATCAATAATCAGAACTTGGGCATTTTCCAGATGTTCTTTTAAGTATTTACGCTCTTTCATGCGCTTTAAGTCATCTTCGGACAAAAAGTCTTTAATGCCGATGCCGGCCCAGGTGTGAATGGTCATACCATTCATATGCGTGGCTGCAATACCGGTCGATGCCGTAATCGCGACGGCGACTTTACGCGCTTTTAAATAATTAATATATTGATTCAGCGTATAGGTTTTTCCTGCACCCGCAGAACCGGTTAAAAAGACATTTTCTCCTGCTTTGAGTAACTTAAGGGCAGTTTCCTGTTTCATAAGAGCAATACCGTGAAAGAACGGCTATAGCCTAACGATTTTTGGCAGAAAAGTTAAGCGTCATGGCGGAAAACCACTTAATCTTGCACTTAAGCCTGCAAGTTGAGCCAGTTGATAAAATGCATCGCGATATTGCTATATTCAGCTTCTGCCTTTTGATTGTTCGGATATTCCAGCTGATCGAAGATCACTTGCCCATTGACGATCCGACAGCCCAGAATTAAAGGTAAACGCACATCCGGATGCGACATGCGAAAGGCCACATATTGCCCTTCAATAATCTGCTGGGCATAACTGGCCGCCAGACAGTTCCTGAAAACCTTGGATTCTTCCAGAATACGATCCAGATTTTTAAGCTCCTCAAAACGCCAGTTGAAATATAATAAAAATGAGGCCTGCGTCAAAGGTGACCAAGTTACGAGCGCAAACTCTTTTTTCAGCTTGGCCATCATTTCCTGCTTCTGAATCTGATCATGCCAGATCACGGCCTGAGCGAATAATCCACTCCAGCTGAGGTTTTTCGGAATCTCGTTATGACTGGAAAAATATTCCACCAGATAGTCACGCACATAACTGTCAAATACAGACTCACGCACATGTCCACTGTGTAAATAAAACAGCTGTCTAAATTCGACAAAAGGAATCCGATAGCGCTGCAACACATGATAGAAATCCCGATTCTGCTGGCTTTGAGGCTGAATATAAGCCAAGACTTCTTCTGGAAGATGCGCGGTAATTTTATATAGATGCTGCATATATGCCTGCATCACCCGGCTTAGTTGCAAATAGACTTTCTTGGTGATCTGATCATCCATTTTGACCACGTTACGCAGCAATTCTATCCATTCATCCAGATACAGAATCGAGGGAGTGATGGCAATCCGCTGATCATCCATCGATTGACGTGTGCCTTTTAAGACCACCGCCTGATTATGCTGATGTTGAAACCAGTCATGCTGGATTGCATATTCATGCATGCTATGAATAAACAGTCGCGCCGAAACATATTGAAAATATTGCAAGGTCGCCAGAATAATCTGCGGATGAATATGATGGCTGTCTACAAAACTTAAGGCCGTCACTGCCACCCGCACGCTGCTGTGCTGAATATTGCCACTGATCCAGTCCACTACTTCGACTGGTTGCCTGAAAATCCAGTTCACTGCACGATGACAGTCAAATAGTGGTAATCGGGCCACCTTTTTTTGCCATAAATAGGGATGATTTTCCAGAAAATTTCGTTTGGCTAATAAGTCATCGCGATGCCAGACCTCACGATTCATCAAACGGACAAAACCGAGCAGGTGGCTTTGCTCCTCGGCATGTCGATACAACAGCCGAATATCATCGCTGTGATCATTCAGTTCATGTAAATTAAAACGCTCTTCAAAAGACAAGGACATAATCCGAAACGTCGCCGGATGCAAAAACTGTGCGGCACTAAAACAGAATTCATCCAGAGTGTCCATTAAGGACTGGATGGACAGGAACTCATCCTGTTGTAGAAATGCCAAAGAAAAAGCCTGTTGCAAGCTTTCAAGAATTTTCGGGGGAATATCCTGTTCGTCCAGAACAACGTTTTGCATGACTGGTGTTGTATACAACCCGGCCTCTATTAAATGATGATCAATAATCTCAGCCTGAACCACCGACATCTGTTGCAGGAATGCCAATACCCGTGCTGGGCCATTTACCGCCTCATAGACCTGGTTCAGAATCAGTTTGCGTAATTGCTTGGCTTTGTCACGTAAATACAGCGAATGCTGCGGTTTCAAGTCCCCAGTCAGGAAATAAATATCCTGTAAAAAAAATTCCTCTAGCGCTTCTGCTTTGTATTGCTGAAAATAAAAATGACTCTCGACCAAAACGGGTACAGTTCCGGAGTCCAGTGCATATGCAGTATAAAACTGGATATAGAACAACCCATCCAGCAATTCAATCCGGTACTGACCCTGCTGAATTTTTAATAGATTTTGTGCAGTCAGATGACCAATCATCGCCATCTGATCCAGATAAAGCTGGTTCAACTCCGGAGAAATCCGCAAACATTGTTGTGCCAGCAATTTTAACGGCGCTACCCAACCACCCTGTTCCATATACGCACCTATATTATTTTATTTTTATATTGAATCATGTTGAGCCCTCGATCATCGATCAGTGACTATTTGACCATACATTATGGCAGTACTCGCACAATAAAACAGCACTGCAGGATGACTTCTAAATATAGCGCATCTCAATATGTCACAACTTGGATTTACAACGAGGATTCGGTTGCCTGCTGGTCTTGCTGACGCTGCACAGTGAGCGCTGCCAAACCCGTATAAATATGCTGTTGCAAGCTATGCCGAAACTCAACCAGCTGCTCTTGCGTCTGCACCTGAGCAATCGATAGTCGTGGCATAAACTGAAAATAAAAGGGCAAGCGTTTTGGCAACAGGTGTTTGGGCAGAGAAGGAATCACATCGCCCTGACGTAGTAATTTATTGAGTTGTGGTATTTTAAGTAGTGTTTGAAAATACTTATGCTGGATAATCTTATTGGCATTAAAGCCAATCTCATAGACCTCATCCGCACCGAGAGCGGCAAAAGGGACAAGATCATAATTGAATTCTTGCGCCAGCTTTAAAAAGCCGTAACGCTGCTTCCAGATCAGCTGATACTGCTCACCCTGACGTTTGAGCACTTCACGACCGCCACCCGGAAAGACCAGAATGGAATAGCCTTGCTGCATTGCAGCACGCACATAGGCTTGTATTCCATCAATGGCACCAAACTTTTTCACGGCTTCACGCCACAGCGGCACATAAAAATGGCTATGATCTGCAATACTGACCACAGCCACCTTATGTTCGTTGTAGAGGTAATCAATCAGCATCGGCGCATCAAAGATGCCATACATGGAATGATTACCGACATACATTGCAGGTCGACTGGCATCCATATACTCAGCCCCTAAAAATGTCGGGGTAAAATATAACTTGGAGAAGGCACTTAAACGCCTGATCCACTGCCCGTCATGCTTGGCCTGCAATCTGTCTACTCTCTATTTATTGCGGATCATGCCACACGTTTTTGAACCAGAATCGAACCCACCGAATAACCAGCACCGAATGAACAAAGTACGCCGTATTCACCATCTTCCACTTCATGGGCAGTGCGGTGTAATGCAATGATCACGCCTGCAGAAGAAGTATTGGCAAACTCGTTCAGAATCATCGGCACCAGACCAGGTTTGGCATTTTCTTTGCCAACCACCAGTTTCAGGATCAGTTCATTCATACTGGCATTGGCTTGATGGAGCCAGAAGCGTTTCACGCCAGTCGGTGCAATCTGATTCTTCTCCAGTTGCGCTGTAATCATTTTCGCAACCAGTGGGCAGACTTCTTTAAAGACCTTACGGCCATCCTGACGGAAACGCTTGTCATCAATATCGGCATTTTCAGAGGTATTCAAGAAACCAAAGTTATTGCGGATGTTATTCGAGAACTGGGTGAACAACTCGGAATCCAGAATTTCAAAACCGGTTTTGCTTTCAGTGTTTTCAATAATTGAAGCGGTTGCCACATCACCAAAAATAAAGTGACAGTCACGTGAACGAAAATCGGTATGTGCAGAGGTAATTTCCACATTAACCAATAACACACGACGCGCACCAGCCTTAATCGCATCATAGGCCTGTTTCAGACCAAATGTTGCTGCCGAGCAGGCTACATTCATGTCATAGGCATAGCCTTTAATTCCTAAAGCGGTTTGAATCTCGATGGCAACGGCAGGATAAGCACGTTGCAAATTCGAGCATGACAAAATCACGATATCAATATCTTCAGCAGTTACGCCTGCATTTTCCATCGCCTGCTTGGCTGCGATTACACCCCATTCTGCTTGCAGTGAAATTTCATCATCTGCACGTTCAGGTAAATTCGGACGTAAACGTTTTGGATCTAGAATACCGCTTTTTTCCGCAACATAACGGCGTTGGACACCAGATGCCTTTTCAATAAATTCTGCACTAGAACCACGACGCGCTTCAATTTCGCCTGCAGCGATTTTGTCAGCATTTTCGTGATTAAACAGTTCCACATAAGCATTTAAACTTTCAACTAATTCTTCATTGGTGATGACGTGTTCCGGATGGAATAAGCCCGTACCCGTAATGCGGATGCCCATGTAAAACTCCTTCTCTGAATTACCTATATCTTAACTGATTCCAAGACGATCCCATACTTTTTGCAAGCGAGTTGGAGACACGGGTGCTTTTGTTTTCATCGGTTGTGAAAACAATGAGATTCTTAACTCCTCGACCATGAAGTACAATTCTTTCAGACGAGGGTCATCTTTAAACTTGAACAATTTTTCCATCCATTGATCAATTTGGTCAATGGCGGAATTGTCCCTTTGTAGATTATTGGGCAAGCGGTCTAAACGCAAGATCAAAGCTTTTAAATAACGTGGAAATTCGATCCATACATCGGATGGTTTACGATATACAAAGTCAGAAAGACTCATTAAATCAAGTTGATCTTCAATATCATTGATATTTTTCTCAAACACAGAATGGTCTAAAACCAATAATTTCCGGCGGATTTCCTGCCACTGGATATAAATATCTGTAATCTCTTTCAGGGTAACTTGCCCATGACTTAAGAAAGATTTTTTTACATCTTCAACCAGTTTTTGGAACTCTTGCGCATTGACAGGTAGCTCATTCATGGACACTTGCAGTGTGGCATAAACTAACATTTGTTCTAGTTGGGCCTTGTCACCGAGTGGCGAATAAGCCAGTGCCAAAGGTTTGGAGATCTGTTTTTTTAACTGGCGAATCAGGTCTCCCAGTTGCATATGCACCAGTCGGATCACCCCTTCACGATGTTTTTTGATCGCTTCCGCCTGATCGTTAAAGGTCTGAATCACCACGCCCGACTCATCTTTTTGCTCCAGTGCAGCAAAGGCTTTGGTCGGCACCAGCGCCTGATACTGCTTGACCACGACACCCGTGACTTTTTGTGAGGCTTCAAACACAAAACTTTCCGGGAAGGTTTTAAATTCACCTTTCAGCTGCTTGACCGGACTATGGGTTTCAGCCCGGCAACGTGCTTTCAGCTCTGACAAATCACGACCCTGTTCAATGACACGACCTTTTTCATCAGTGACTTTAATAAACGGTAACAGATACTGTTCGACCCGGTCAAAGCTGAAATCTTTCTCAGTGATTTGATCGCCACGTAACTGGAACGCCAGGAAACCAAAGATATGTTTCTGCAGATCCTGTACATCGACTTTTGCCATGAGTTTTCGTGCAGTATCTGGAATTGGCACCAGATTACGGCGCTTGTCCTTCGGCAAGCCTTTTAGCAATGCTTCAATCAGGTCCAGACGCCAGCCTGGAATTCCCCAGGACCAGATTGATTCATCTACCTGAGCCAAGGCTTGCAGTGGAATTTTAACTGTCGCGCCATCTTCATCATGACTCGGGTCAAAGCGATAGGTCGCTGCCAGACGAAGTTCACCATTACGTAAATAGTCAGGAAATTGCTGTGTGGTTGGACGATCATTCAGCCATAATGCATCATCATCAACAAATAAATAACGCGGATTTTGCGGCTCTACTGTGGCACGCCAGTCTTCAAAAGTACGGCGGCTGGCCACTTCAGCTGGCACTTTAGATGCATAGAACTGGTAAATGGTTTCTTCGTCTACCACCAGATCACGACGACGCAATTTATCCTCAACCCGTTCGACTTCTTCCAGTTTAAGCAAGTTATGCTTTAAAAATGGCGGACTAATACCGAGATGACCCGTAGTTAAAGCATCGCGTAAGAAAATTTCATGCGCCGCAGCCTGATCGACTTTTTCATAATTGATTGCTCGTTTTGGCTCAATGATCAGACCAAATAATGAAATCTGGTCATAAGCGTTCACCACACCGGCTTTTTTCGACCAGTGCGGTTCAAAATAATGATGCTTGAGCAGATCGCGGGCGGCTAGCAGTATCCATTCCGGTTCAATCTTGGCCAGAGTGCGTAAATACACTTGCGAGGTTTCCACCATCTCAAAAGCCATGACCCACGGCGTATTGCTCTTATGCAAAGTCGATGCCGGGAAAATCCGGGCTTTCTGCTGACGTACCGCCATAAACACATTACGTTCATCGGTCTTGTTGGCAATAAACGACAATAAGCCGGTGAGTAATGCACGATGCAGATTTTCATAACTGGCAGCTTTGTCATTAAATGACAGTTTTAGACCTTGAGCCAAGTCCACCAGTTGTTCATGGGTTTTTTTCCATTCACGTAAACGCAGCCAGCTCAAGAAATGATTCCGCGCAAATGTACGGCGTTTATTCTCACTCATACTTTCGCGATTGCCGTGCAATGTTTCCCAGAGTTTTATATAGAACAAAAAGTCAGAATCAGCTTCACGGAACAAGGCATGTTTCTGGTCGGCCTGCATTTGTTTGTCTGCAGGACGTTCACGCGGATCTTGCACCGCGAGCGCCGCAACAATAATCAAGACTTCGTTTAAAACACCAAAATGTGCGCCACCCAAAATCATACGGGCCAGACGTGGGTCAATCGGCATTTTTGCCATTTGCTGACCGATTTTGGTTAATCCACTGCTTTGAAGTCCTCCGTTGTTAAAGGAGGTTTTTTCTGTCGCAAGAGCTGCTTTCTCAAGTCCCCCGTTATCAAAGGGGGATTTAGGGGGATTTGATTTTTTCTCATTCATTGCCCCCAACTCAATCAGCAACTTACGGCCATCATTCACCAGACGGTGATCCGGTGGTTCGATAAAATCAAAGTCCTCCAGCGAGCCTAAACCCAGACTCTGCATCTGCAAAATCACCGATGCCAGATTGGTACGCTTGATTTCAGGTTCAGTAAATTCCGGACGGCTCAGAAAGTCGTCTTCTGAATACAGGCGGATACAAACACCGGGCGCAATACGACCACAACGACCTTTACGCTGATTGGCTGCAGCCTGAGAAACGGCTTCAATCGGCAGGCGCTGCACCCGTGAACGATAGTTATAACGTGAAATACGCGCAAAACCACTATCAATTACATAACGAATATTCGGTACAGTCAACGCTGTTTCCGCGACGTTGGTGGCAATAATAATACGTCGCCCACCACCGGAAGGATTAAAGATTTTTTGCTGCTCTGCCAAGGCTAAACGGGCAAATAAGGTTAAGACTTCAGTATGCCGTGGTCCATGCTTGATCAGGGTTTCCTGTAGCTCGCGAATTTCCTGTTCTGTACTGGCAAAAATCAGGATATCGGCATGTTCGGGATGGCCTTTTTCTTGTGCATCCTGAAAACATTCTTCTACCGCTTTAACCACAGCACGCGGCAAGTTTTCTTCGAAGTCATCAAATTCATCATCATCGCTGCCGCCAATGCTCATTTCCGAGATCGGGCGATAACGCAGTTCAACCGGGAAACTACGGCCTTCTACTTCAAAAATGGGTGCACCATTAAAGTAATTACTAAAACGGTTTACATCCAGTGTGGCAGACGTAATGATGACTTTCAGGTCTGGACGACGCGGCAGTAACTGCTTCAGATAGCCCATAATGAAGTCGATATTCAGCGAACGTTCATGTGCTTCATCAATAATAATGGTGTCATATTTGCTTAGGTAGCGGTCATGCGTCAGTTCGGCAAGCAGAATACCGTCAGTCATCAAGCGTACAATTGAATCTTGGGAACCCTGTTCAGTAAAACGCACTTTAAAGGAAATTGATTCCCCGAGTTTTTCGCCAACTTCTTCAGCAATACGCTGTGATACGCTTCGAGCCGCCAGTCGGCGTGGCTGGGTATGTCCAATCAGACCAGTCAGGCCGCGTCCAGCCAGCATGGCAATTTGCGGTAATTGTGTGGTTTTACCAGAACCGGTTTCGCCAGCCACAATAATGACCTGATGCTTTTGAATCGCGGCTATCAGCTTGTCAGCGTATTGGGTAACGGGCAGGTCCTGATTCAGCTTGATGTCTGGAAGACGTTCCAGCCGCTGCCGCACTTTCAGATTGGATTTTTCAAATAGTTCCTGATACTGCTTGGCATTGGCATCTTTCCCCTTCTTCAGTCGATTTAAACGGTGACGGTCACGCGCCATTATCCATTGATCTACATTTAAATGACTCTGCACAGAGAAAACACCCACATCAAAAAACCGGAAAAGTTTATTTTACTTGGTTCATTAGCTTTCAGATAGTCGTAGTTCTGTTAAGTGCCGGACAAATTGGCTTTACTCGTCTCATTTCCCTTAATTCGGCGTAGTAAATCGAGCAAATTACCCCGCTACTCTCACCTGTCCACATGATTAAGTTTAAGCATAAACCTAATTTTTAAATTGATATCGAGAGTATTTTGAGGAAAACAGGATTTTTTTCCTGATTTGCCCTTGAATTTTTCAGTTTCAGCATCATGTTTGTTAGCACGAGGAAAAAGAGATAATTTTGTCATGAAGCCATCATCTTGATGCTACTCAATGAACAAAGCTATTTTGTGAAAATGGAGAATTTTTACATGATTCGGTTTTTCCGATTTTTGTAATGTAAAAATACCATTTCACCAATAAAGTAAATTTCTATAAGCTAATTGAAATTCAAAACAAACCTCAATCATGGAGACAATGATGAGCTTAATTAATACTGAAGTTAAACCATTTAAAGCAACTGCATTCCAAAATGGTCAATTTATCGAAGTGACTGAAGCTGATCTTAAAGGTAAATGGTCAGTTGTATTCTTCTACCCAGCTGACTTCACTTTCGTTTGCCCAACTGAACTTGGTGACCTTGCTGACAACTACGCTGAATTCCAAAAACTAGGTGTTGAAATCTACTCAGTTTCTACTGACACTCATTTCACTCACAAAGCTTGGCACGATTCTTCAGAAGAAATCAAAAAAATCCAATACGTAATGGTTGGTGATGCGAACTGGACGCTTGCTAAAAACTTTGACGTATTAATCGAAGCTGATGGCCTTGCTGACCGCGGTACTTTCGTTATCGATCCAGAAGGTAAAATCCAAATCGTTGAAATCAATGCTGGCGGTATCGGCCGTGATGCTCAAGAACTTCTTCGTAAAGTTAAAGCAGCTCAATACGTACACGCTCACCCAGGTGAAGTTTGCCCAGCTAAATGGAAAGAAGGCGACGCAACTCTTGCTCCTTCAATCGACCTAGTTGGTAAAATCTAATTTTTATTAGATTAAACTGATTCAAAAAAACCACGCTATATAGCGTGGTTTTTTTATGCACGTAGATATTTTTACAATTCACATTTTTAATCCATCAATACAAGTGTAATTCCACACTGTCATCTCCAGCATCTCGGCATACATATTGCAACGCTTTTCTTAACATCAGCGCCACAGTATTACAATTCAGCTCTACATCTTCATAGCTAGATCGCCTAAGTTCGAAATATGAAGATGATAATAATGACTCAGTGGAGGAAAGCCTATGCAAAAACTGCTTACTGTAATTTCCTGGACTTATAATGCTTCAAGCCGGCACCTAAAAATCGTCTATAATAATGGCCATGCTGCACTCTTTCACCCGGTACCTACGTTTATTTATGACAACCTGCTCAGGCGCCAAGACAAAGCGGCTTTTGTACAAAAATATCTTGAATACGATTTAAATTTCACCAAAATTTATATGGATTAATCCATCTTTTACGCCTGATTCAGACAACTTAAAGTGCCTGAATCAACTGAAAGCGTTCCACTTCACGATCATCACTGGTGGTGATCGTTTCAGTAAACATGCTTAATGGCCGAACCCAAATCGAATAATCCCCATACAGGCATTGATATACCACCAGTTTTTCCTCTGTCTCACTGTGCGTTGCTACATATAAGACCTGATAATGCTGCCCTTTATAATGCTGATAAATGCCGCGTTGTAATTCCATGCTTTGATTCTCCTGTAATCCTTTCAAATTTTAACTGAAAATCACTCAGATCAGTGCAAACTCCTTGAAAATTCAAGTTTTGACCGCATATAGAACTTTGAAATTAATGATGAATGCCTAATAAATCTGTAAATCCGATCAAATAAATAAAAACAAACTGTTTTACCTATTTATTGAATTCACTTAATATAGCTTTATCAAATCAACATTTACTCCTTTGGAGACGTTAGCAATGTTAGACCAAAATACTTCAGCTCAATTAAAAACACTTTTAGAACGCTTAGAGGGCCCGATTGAATTAGTGGCGACTCTTGATGCGTCAGACAAATCAGCCAAAATTAAAGAACTGGTTGAAGAAATCGCAGCATTATCTGATTTAGTAACCGCTCGCTTTGATGGTACCAACAAACGTGCCCCAAGCTTCGGGATTGCCAAAGCCGGTGAACAGCCACGTGTATTCTTCGCAGGTCTGCCAATGGGGCATGAATTCACCTCACTGATTCTGGCTTTACTGCAAAGCTCTGGTTATGCACCGAAAGTATCGGACGAAGTTCTGGCTTCGATTAAATCTTTAAACATCCAATCTGATTTTGATGTATTTGTATCACTCAGCTGCCATAACTGTCCGGATGTGGTTCAAGCCTTAAACCTGATTGCAATTTACAACCCGGGTACAACAGCCACCATGATTGATGGGGCCTTCTTTCAGGATGAAGTGGAAGAACGCAAAATCATGGCGGTGCCGATGGTGTTCCAGGACAACCAGCATATCGGTCAGGGTCGTATGACTTTGGAAGAAATCGTGGCAAAACTGGACACCAACTCTGCAGCAAAAGAGGCTGAAAAGCTCAATGCCAAAGATGCTTTTGATGTACTGGTGATTGGTGGTGGTCCTGCAGGGAATACCTCTGCCATCTACGCAGCGCGTAAAGGCATTAAAACCGGTATCGTAGCTGAGCGCATGGGCGGTCAGGTCATGGACACCATGGACATCGAAAACTATACCTCGATTCAGAAAACCCAAGGTCCCAAGTTTGCTGCTGAAATGGAAGCACACGTACGAGAATACGGTGTCGACATCATGAACCTGCAACGTGTCTCTAACATCAAAGGTGCAGATGAAACGGCCAATGGTCTGGTAGAAGTCACTTTAGAGAATGGTGCCAAACTGGAATCGAAAACCGTGATTCTGTCGACCGGTGCACGCTGGAGAGAAATGAATGTTCCGGGTGAGCAGGAATACAAAACCCGTGGTGTGGCCTACTGCCCACACTGTGATGGTCCATTGTTTAAAGGCAAACGTGTTGCGGTAATCGGTGGGGGTAACTCAGGTGTTGAAGCTGCGATTGATCTTGCAGGGATTGTAGAGCATGTGACTTTGGTCGAATTTGATACTAAACTGCGTGCGGATCAGGTGTTGCAAGACAAATTAACAAGCCTGCCAAACACCACGGTGATTAAAAATGCCTTGTCGACTGAAGTGGTGGGTGACGGTTCACAAGTGACTGCACTGAAATACAAAGACCGTACGACTGACCAAGAGCACACTGTTGAATTGGCGGGTATCTTCGTACAGATTGGTTTGTTGCCGAATACCGATTTCTTAAAAGCAACAGCGGTTGAATTGTCAAATCGTGGTGAGATCCTGATTAACGAACGCAACGAAACCAATGTGAAAGGTGTATTTGCAGCAGGTGACTGTACTACTGTTCCGTATAAGCAGATCATCATTGCCACAGGTGAAGGCGCGAAAGCATCACTGTCTGCATTTGATTACATCATCCGTTCAGGTCAGTAATCCTTAACAAAACCCTAATAAAGCCCGCTTGAAGCGGGCTTTATTTTTCAATAACTACCTGTTTAGATTAAGTATATTTTATAAGCACTGCGTCCATTCATCTTCTTGCTAATCTTGTCATAAGCATGTCATTAATTTTGATTCTGTATAGATGGTCTGTAACTGTCGATAATCTCGTATTGCAAGCCTGCGAAAGCTCTCCTATGATAGGGTGATAAATCATCTTTCATGATCGAAGAATAAAAAAGGATAACATCCTGGGAGAAGAACAATGCACTACCAATATCAATGTGCCTGCTGCGAAAAAGTAGTGGAATCTACAGAAAAATCATGTCCAAATTGCGGTTCGCATCATATTCGCAGTCCTTTTGGCTTCTGGATTTTGTGTCTGGTGGCCTGTCTTGCTACAGCGATCGTATTTAAAGTGGTACACGTCTATGTGCAATCACAACAACAAGAAGTTCCCGTACAACACTCTATGCTCGATGTTTTACAAGAAGAAAATAAAGGCCTTCGTTAATTTTATTTAGCTCTGATTGAGAGACCTGTTCCGAAAAACAGGTCTTTTTTTATGGTGCTTTAATACCAGTATCGCTATACAGAAAAACCGATTCATAGCTGCCAGATTTGATTTACAATAGCAGATCTTGGAATGGGAGATATGCAATGGTTCAGTTAATTAAAAAAGGTGGATTACGCGAGCGTGCCAACCGTAGCCGCAGCTATCAGGGTTCTGAAAATACCGAAACCAGCTTAAGACCCAATCGCTATCAAACAGCGGTTAAAACACAAGAAAATTTAGTGTCTTCTTCACTTATATCCACCGAATCCACTTTGGATGATCATCCAGTTAATTCATCAAAATAAGCGCGTCATACCATAACCATAACGCAAAGAGTAAAAATAGCCCGCCTGAAACGATATCAATATAACTCCCTGAACGCTGATACAGAGCTTTAATTTTCGGCTGTGAAATCAGCAACATGAGTAAAGCGAAAGTGATAAAAGTCTGCAAGGGAATAATCACCGCGAGTTGTGCTTTCAGATATTCCGAGGCTGACGAACTCAGTGCCAGTGAAAATACGCTGCTAAAATAGATCAGCGTTTTAGGATTAGAGAGGTTGGTCCATAGACCCAACATAAAGTAATTTTTGGGTTGTGCCAGTTCATTGGAATCATCTTCGGGCTGATGTTTATTCCTAAAACTGCGCACACCACCTTTGAGCATTGCCCAGCCCATTTTTGCCAGGAATACTCCACCGAGCAGCATCAAGACCTGCTGGACCCATGGAAACTGCTCGATTAAAACGGTAAATCCGGCCAGTGTCAGTACCACCCACACGACAATACCGGCCGAAATACCTGCAATAATTTTCAGGGCATTTTGGCGTGTGGTAGATGCAGCACTTTTGGCGATCAGTAGAACATCAGGGCCAGGACTTAGTTGAGCAACAAAATGCAGAAGGCAGATGGTAAAAAGCAGAGACATTAAAATAGCGTTAAATTATAAAAAATGATTATAACGTTTGTTCAAACTAATGAGAATATTCCAATAAAAAACCGAATCATCAGATTCGGTTTAAATACAACCTTTTGAACTTTGCAGATGGATATCTTATTTTGGATTGATATCTTTCATTTCAATTTTTTTCGCTTCAGGCTTCACTTCACGCGCTTCACCATCAATGATGGTTGAATCACCACGACCTGCTTGCTGGTTTTGCATATCCTGCATTTGACGCATCATCTCGGCAAAGGGGTTCTGGCCTTGCGCGCGCCCCATATCGCCCATCATGCCACCCATCATTTTTTCCATCATGGCCTGCTGACGTTTCATCATCGCCTTCATCATGGCAGCTTTAAATACCTGCTGCACGGCTGGAATCAGCATTAATACCGCCAGTACATCGCTAATTAAGCCAGGAAGAAGCAGGAAGAAGCCTGCTAAAATTTTAGGTAAATTTCCTGTTAATGCAGGATCTGCATTCATCTGCCCCATTTGCATTTGCTGCATCTGTGGCATCACACCGGCCGAATATTTACGGATCAGGTTCATACCAATAAAAAATGCAGCCACAAACCAGAAAAATACGTACCACATGCTCCCGACGAGGTCACCCACGCCAATCCAGACAAATACTTCTAGGATTAAGCCTGCAAGGATAATAAGAAATAATTTCATGAAAATTAATCTAATCTCAGTAAAATAAATAATAGGATGATGTAATCAACTGCTTCATCAGGATCAAGCTTTTTTGATACGCTTATGTAACAATATGGGCATTATTCTATTTTTAAAGTGCAGGCATGTCATTAATTATTGGGATTGACCCCGGTTCTCGTTTAACCGGTTACGGAATTATCGAAAAAGACGGCTCCAAACTGACTTTTGTCGATGCCGGTACGATCCGCACCGAAACCACGGAAATGCCTGAACGTTTAAAACGAATTTTTGCCGGTGTAGAGCGGATTGTAAAATTTTATGGCCCAACAGAAGCCGCAGTAGAACAGGTCTTTATGGCACAAAATCCGGATTCTGCCTTGAAACTGGGTCAGGCCCGTGGTGCTGCTGTTGCCGCGCTGGTCAATCTGGATTTAAAAGTTGCTGAATATACGGCGCGCCAGATCAAGCAGTCTGTAGTGGGTTATGGCGCTGCTGATAAAGAGCAGGTACAGATGATGGTGATGAATATTTTAAAACTCAGCATCAAACCGCAACAGGATGCCGCCGATGCACTGGCGGCTGCCATTTGTCATGCACATGCCTCAGGTAGTATGAGTAAAATGGCGGTACTCAATGCTTTGGGCGGCATGGCACGTGGCCGCAGTCGGGTCAGCAGCCGTCGTCGTTAATGTTTAGCGCCGTATTTTAAAGCCTTGAATACCTAAGTCGGGTTGCAGATGCTCTGGAATAATTGCTTGTCCGATTGCACAAGCAGGCTCTTTGTCAACTTCGTGCAATCATTTCCTGAAGCGGTGAATCTGCGCCAACAATAACAAGCCTCCACTTCACCACTACTTAAATTTTTCACCTAGCCTTTTAAATCGAGTGCCACAGCCTACTCAGCAAACCAGTAGCGCTACCCCACACCTCGCACTTGGCCTGAAATTTTCAGCTTGATTGCAGACAGATTAGCCGCCTTGACGATTAACCACCTGATAAATTGCATGTTTCATGTCCTGCGCCTGCAAACCACGTTCGCCGTTTTTGGCCAGTTCATCCCCTGCCAGTGCATGCAGCGTCACAATTTCATGCAAATGAATGGATTGAGCAAATTGTGCCTTTAGACTGGCAATCATCCCGGCCAGCACATCGCCCATACCACCTGTTCCCATGCCCGCATTCCCGGCAGTGCAAATATACAGCTGTTGTTCCAGAATCAGGCTACCTGAACCTTTTAGCACCCATTGCCCACCATACTTCTGCCTTAAGGCATGAATCGCTTGAATCCGATCTGTTTCAATGTCCAAGGTTTTACAATCAAGTAAAGTTGCCGCTTCACCCGGATGCGGTGTACTGTAAGTTTTAGAATTTAATTGTTGCGGCTGTTTGGCTAAAAACCACAATGCATCTGCATCTAAAACAATGTCTAAGTCTGAATTTCGAATTAAATCAAACCATGCCTGATATTGCTCTTTTGCCCATTGATCACGTCCCATGCCCATACCAAAACAGACTGCATCGACCTGCTGAATTAAGGCTGTGCGCTGCTCTATGTTGAGAGCATTAATATCACGCAGCATAATATTCGGCGCACGAGACAAAATGGCGGTATGGTGTTTCGCATCACAGACAATGGTGACCTTACCTGCTCCGGCAGCAAATGCCGCTTCTGCTGCCATAATCACTGCTCCGCCCATTTCAGCATGCCCCCCCACCACCAGCACATGACCATAACTGCCTTTATGACCAAAGGCTTCACGTTTCGGTAATTTAATCTGCTGTGAGGAAAGTTTGGCAACTGGTTGCAGTTCGGCATCAACTGGAATGGCAGAAATCAGTTCAACCTTAGCGGCATATTCCTTAGCTTGTCCGGTAAACAGTCCTGCCTTTAAGCCCAAAACCGTATAGGTAAAATCCGCTTTAACCGCAATAGGCAAAGGCTGACCGGTATTGGCATGCAGTCCACTCGGTATATCAACCGCGATTTTGAGACCTTTCTGGTCATTGATCAATTGGATGATGGATTGCCAGTTCGCATCCAGCTCACGATTTAAACCAATGCCAAATAAGGCATCGATATAAGCGTCATATTCATGCTTAAACTGAAAATGCGGCCCTACTTTCAATCCAGCATCCAGCGCTTCTTGCCAAGCTTTGGCCAAGTCCACTGATTGACCTTTTTCAGCCGCATAAATATCTACATCGAAACCGGCCTGTTTTAAATATTTTGCAATCAGATAACCATCGCCAGCATTATTGCCCTGACCACAACACACCGCTATTTTCTGTATATTTTTTTCTTTAAATAGCACACTCAGACGCTGTGTGACTGACCAAGCCACCTGCTGCATCAAACCATAGGAACTATTTTGCTGCTGAAACCAACGCTGCTCCCATGCTTGAATACTTTGGCTATGATAAACAGGGCTATGGTAAACTTGTTGCTGCATTTTTTATTCCCTGTCTTTGGTTTATGACAATTCCCGATTCTTACGCACAAATTCAAGTCTATCAACAAGATCCAGCCGAGCTAAAAGCCTGGATTAAAGCGCAGGCGCTAGAATTGGGGTTTTCTGATTGTGTCATTGCCAAACCAGATGCTCAAGCAGAATTAGCGCGCTTACAGGAATATCTGGATCGTGGCTATCATGGCGACATGAAATTTCTGGAAGATAATCTGGAAAAACGTGCCAATCCTGCCTTACTTGTCCCCGGCACGCGCAGCATTATCTGCGTGCGTATGGATTATCTGGTCGAGACTCCAAAGCCACGTTACGTTCCGTATGCACCCAATTCCGCGATTATTGCGCGTTATGCCCGTGGTCGGGATTACCACAAGATCATGCGCGGTCGGCTCAAAAACTTAGCGACAAAAATCCGGGAAAAAGTTGGCGATTTTGAATCACGCCCTTTTGCCGATTCTGCACCCATTTTTGAAAAATCACTGGCTGAAAGTGCTGGCATGGGCTGGACAGGTAAACATACCCTGCTGATTCATAAAAAGTCTGGTTCTTTCTTTGTGCTCGGAGAGCTATTTACTTCTCTGGACCTCCCTTTTGATGCGCCTGCCAGTAAACATTGTGGTTCCTGTACGGCCTGTATCGACATCTGTCCAACTCAGGCCATTGTCGAGCCCTATATGCTGGATGCACGGCGATGTATAGCTTACTTAACCATTGAATATAAAGGTATTATTCCAGAAGATTTGCGCCGCGGAATTGGTAACCGGGTTTTTGGTTGTGATGATTGCCAGCTAATTTGTCCTTGGAACAGTTTTGCCCAAGTCACCCCGGTAGAAGATTTTCATCCACGACATGGTCTGGATCAGGTCAGCTTGCTAGATTTATGGCAATGGGATGAAACCACCTTCTTAAGTGCGACCGAAGGCAGTCCAATGCGCCGTACAGGTTATCAAAGCTTCATGCGCAATATCGCCATTGGTCTGGGCAATGCACCTTTTGATGAAAAGATTGTTCACGCTTTACAACATCAACGGGCGTTACATGACGAGATTGTGCAGGTGCATATTGATTGGGCGATTCAGGAACAGTTGACCAAAACAGCATAAATTTTCAATTTATTACTTCGGCTCACTCGATCTCTTATAAGGCTTACACAATATTTGATCACTTTATGTCATAAAGAAAGAGATGAAAAAATGACGAGAGGGACTGAAGATGCAAGAGCAAGATAAAAAACAGCAACAGCACGAACAGCTAGATCAGCTTAAACAGCAGAAGCAACAACAGCAGCAGCCCCAACATGGGCCAATCGATTCTCCTAAGAACAATCAGTATGAGCAGGATGAACGAGTGCTGAACAAGCAGCATCGTGACGATCTGCAAAATCAGAATATTCATGGGGGTCATCGTGAATAAAAAATTTCAGGATTAAATATAATGACAAAGTCCACCCCGTGTGGGCTTTGTTCGTTATAGAAGGTCATATTTTGCTAGTGAGGCAGACACACATTTTTATTAAGATGAGGTGAATGATAAATAAGCACAAACAAGGACAGATATATGAACACGAGTAATGCAGTACGCAATGATTGGTCACGTGAAGAAATACAGGCACTGTATCAGCAGCCTTTAATGGATTTATTGTTTCAGGCGCAACAGGTTCATCGTGAGCACTTCAATGCCAATACAGTTCAGGTCAGCACCCTCCTCTCGATCAAAACAGGCAAATGCCCTGAAGACTGCAAATACTGTTCACAATCTGCGCATTATGATTCCAAGCTAGAAGCTGAAAAACGTATCGCGGTCGATAAAGTCATTCAGGAGGCTAAACAGGCACTGGCTTCTGGAAGCTCTCGTTTCTGTATGGGCGCTGCATGGCGTAACCCGCATGAGCGCGATATGCCTTATGTTCTGGAAATGGTGCAGGAAGTTAAAGCACTCGGTCTGGAAACCTGTATGACACTGGGCATGTTGAATGCATCCCAAGCAGAACGTTTGAAAGATGCCGGTCTGGATTACTACAACCACAATCTGGATACTTCTCGTGAATATTATTCACATATTATCAGTACCCGAAGCTTTGATGACCGTCTCGATACTTTGGATTATGTGCGTCAAGCCGGTTTAAAAGTATGTAGTGGCGGTATTGTCGGACTGGGCGAAAGCCGTAATGACCGGATTGGTTTATTATATGAACTTGCCACGCTGGTCATTCACCCTGAATCTGTCCCGATCAATATGCTGGTTCCAATTGAAGGCACACCAATGGCAGATGTAGAAAAACTGGATGTTATTGAATGGATTCGTACCATTGCAGTGGCGCGCCTCTTGATGCCAAAAAGCTACATCCGCCTCTCTGCGGGCCGTGAATCGTTAACCGATTCAGATCAGGCTCTGGCATTTATGGCCGGTGCCAATTCCATTTTCTCGGGTGAAAAACTTTTGACCACCCCAAATACTGCCCAAGGTCGTGACCAAAAGCTATTTGAGAAATTAGGTCTGGTTGCAGAGCAGCCTAAACCAAGTGTACGTGCATTGGCGACCGATGCGATGGCAGGCTAAGCAATATAGGAGTGAATTAAGTCGCTGAAAAGTTATGTGCAGTAATCAGTATGCCATAGCGGGCATTCAGATAATCTCCAACTCTGATTTGATCCATTCCATTGGCATGATGCACCACCAACTCCTGAGTGATTGCATCATAGCTAAAAGACTCATAACTGTCTTGATGCAGACTAAGCCAATGCAGCGTATCTGCCAGATTGCTGTCTACGATATAGGTATCTGCATGAAAATTTTTGCTCATATGCCCGATCATCAGCTTGGAATTTCACTCTAATTTTAACGGAAATTAGCCAAGTATAAGCATAAAAAAAGTGAGCCCTCGCTCACTTTTTTTTGTAAAACATCAGTCCTTATTGATCCCACACTTACGACACTCCCTGTGTTCCCCGATTTCCTGCATTTGCTCGTACTCATAGATATGCAAGCAAAATAATTTTCTTAATAGCTGAAGCATCTTGAAACTCCTGTTTAATCATTTTTTTAATACGCTTCTTAAGATATTCCTTCCTGAAACATCATGATTTCTGACTAAAAAATCATCTCTTATTTATTAGCATAATTTTCTCAGTTGTAAAATGCATTTCATCTACTTTTAATCTTATTTCCTGATATTTTTTGAAGTGCATCACAGTCCATTCATAAATATAAACTTTTTTCCTGAGGTAAAATTCTTCTAGATAAAAAATCCTCAAGAATGGCTCATAAAACTCATCTATTGAAGCCAGACCTCTTTTTTATAAGTTGATTCAAATATTGCCTAATTTTTATTTAAGTGTAATAGTTAAATTATCGTCAATGGTAAAATCATAAGCATTACGACAATACGAAATTAGTTTTTCAAATCGATTGAATATCTGTTCATTTAATTGTTTTTATTGGAAAAATCCTTTCCACTCCGAAGCAGGTATGTCTTTGAATAGACGATAACAAAATACTGGCAATATATGCTTTTCTATCGACTGATACTCTTTCTTATAAGTTTTATCAGTTCATACAGCTTGCTTTGTCTTCATCCATTTAATCAGTAAATTACCAAAAAATAGGTTCTCTTTTTGTTGAGCTTTCAATAACTTCTCATTTTTAGTTTTTAAAATGAGTTCACCATTTTAATACTTAATGGCCATTGAACATGCTTCTCTGACTGAGATTACTGGATAAGTCCCAAGCTATGTCCATTTACCAAGTGTATTCTTAAACCGCAACTGCCATGATTTTTACCTGTTACAACGACTTTTAAATACAAACCCATAATATCCGAAACCCTATACTCTAATTCTTTAGGTTTTAACACTGCAAATTGGGTATCTGTGAGCAATTTAGATTTAGCCATAAAATTATGATTTTCCTAGATTAAACTAGGCTCCTGTATCCTGAGTTATATTTTAAATTTATGATACAAACAAGGATACGAATAGGGTGTTTTTCTACGAGTCTACCTGAGTATTCTTAAGACATAAAAAAACCCTTAACTCTTTTAGAGTTAAGGGTTTAGATCTTATATAAAGCTATATAAATATAAAATTTGGTGGGCCCAGACAGACTTGAACTGTCGACCAACGGATTATGAGTTCTACAGCCTACACAATGACACACAAGAAAAAAATCAAATATATTTTTACATACAATAAGATACGAAACTGTTTCTTTAAACCATTGGCCTTTAAAGTTGATTATAGTATCTTAAATATGCTTACTAATTGCTTATTTTTTTGGTATCTATATGAATTTTACAAAACCAGCAATTGAAAAACTAGAATGCCGATCTGACTCAAAGCCTTCTTTCTATTGGGATAGCTCTACCAGTGGTTTTGGGGTAAAAGTAACCCCAAACAATAAAAAGACATATATCTTTCAGGGACGTGTAGGGTCTACAACACGACGTATAACTATTGGGAATATTAAAGATTGGCGACTAACTGAAGCTCGTGAAAAAGCTAAAGAGCTTGCTGTAATGTGTACGCAAGGGATCGACCCCAAAGTTGAAAAAAATAAGCGCATTCAATCAGACCAAGAATATCTTAAGACTGAAAAACGAAAAGAAACTTTATTCAAAGAAGCTTGGAATATTTATCTTGAAGAAAATAAAGAAAGATGGAGAGAACGCACCTATCTCGATCATTTATTACTATCAAAAGGTGGATTTGATGAAATCAAAAAATTTCACTATAAACCTCAGCCTATTTTTGAATTATTAGAAAAAAGGTTATCAGATCTTGATAACAACTTTTTTTCTGAATGGCTTCAGAATAATAATTACCGAGAAACTACAGCTAGTAAAGCTTTCCGTCTCGTTAGAGCCTTTTTAAATTGGTGTGAAGAAGATGATAGATTCCAAGGAATAGCACCTACAAATGCAATTAAATCTAAAAAAGTAAGATCCAAAGTAAAGCCAGTTCAAGCAAGAAAAGATTGCCTCCTAAGAGAACAGTTAGACATATGGTTCTCTACCGTTCTCAATTCTCAAAATAAGGCCTTGGCTACATTTTATATTTGTTGTCTATTAACTGGGGCCAGAAAAGATGAGTTTCTATCACTTACATGGGAAGACTTAGATTTTAGGTGGAAAACGATCCATCTGAAGGATAAAGTTGAAGATAATGGGCGTATTATACCTATGACCAAATACGTAGAAAAATTACTACGTGACTTAAAAAAAACCAGCGATTCATCTTATATATTTAGCAGTAATACCTCTGCGACGGGATACATCGTTAATCCTTACAAAGAGTTTAAGAAAATCTGTAATGAAATAGATATTCAGCTAACAATACATGGTCTTAGACGTTCATTTAAATCATTGGCAGAATGGGTAGATATTCCTGTAGGTGTCACTGCACAAATATCTGGACATAAACCAAGTGCTTTAGCTGAAAAGCACTATACCGTTCGCCCCATGGATATGTTGCGAGGGCATCTACAGAAGTATGAAAACTGGGTATTAGAACAAGCCAAAATTAGTTTTTAAAAATTAAACTCCATTCTCTCAGAAGAAGAAAAAATCATACTTAGCTATCTTTTGAGTCATAGCAAATTCGCTATGATTTCAAAGGATTCATTTCATGAAAATTCAATATAATCGCCCACCGTCATCTCACCCTGGCCCTGGTGGTAACTGGCCAAGCACAACAGGTCGCCCATCAGGTGGTGGCCGTGGTAATGCCAAGTAATTATTAAGGGGAGCAATCCCCTTAATCTAGGATTTCCGATGAAAAAGTACAGTAATGACAAAGAACTGAACAAATTTATTCGGCAACTCATCAAGGATGGTATCGCATCTTTTAAACCCGGTAAAAAACATGATTTTTTGCTTGTAAACCAAATACAGAAGATTACGATACCAGGTACACCTAGTGACCGAAAAGCCTATTTAAACTTTAAGACAGATATACGCAGAGCTTTACAATGCCAAAGAATACATTTCCAACAACTATAGAGATTGTTCGTGATTTATTTAGTCACATGGATACCAAGAGCCAACTCTCGGAGACAGACTCTAAACACTTAGATGGTTCATCAAACAAACTATTCACTTCACACTATGATGTAGACTTATTTTTGGAGCAGTTATGCCCAAAAGAGTTTTCAGATCGTACAAATTTGCAGTTCACGACATTGCTTAAACGTAATGTGTTAGACCGCTATAATGCAATGCTATTACATGCTCGCTTAACTGCCTTGATGAATGTTGATTCTATCCGAAATTCACTATGGTCGAATTACTTAGTTCCATCTCTTCATCAACTCATAAGCTTTTGTATTACACAAATGGGGATCACTAAGCACTGGAAAGGCGAAAACTTTATTCAAGAAAGCTTAAGCTATCTAAAAAATAATGATGAAAACTTTGCTAATTTTTGGAAAAGTGATGATTTAAATCCTGATGAGAAAAATTACATCAGCAAATTTGGTCGTCCAGATGCCTTACCTACGCCGTCGACCTTAAAACGCCTATTTTTGACCAATACGGAATCATCGCAGACGCATTATGAATTGTTGTGTTTTGCACGCTTGCTACAAGCCTTAAAAATTAAATATGGGTTCTCATTGCAACATGGCAACTTTATCCAGTTTTTGGCCGAACAACACAACCAAAAATTAAAGTCTCATCATATGTCGCAACATGACACCCAAGCACTAATATTTAGCGCTATGGCGATTGCCAATGCACAAACACATTTTCCTTTTTTAATGGAGATTCCTCTTTCATATCAGAAGTTAACTCAAGTGTTTTTTGATAGAACACACATCAAACGTATTGATCAAACTGATACTCGTTTAGCATCAATGGTATATAGCTCAACAGGTGAAACAACGTTTCAACTAAATATATTGATGATAAACCAAATCGAAAAGTACCTTACCGAGCACCAAGAACTAGCTCACCTACTACCATATATTCATTGGGCTAAAGCGATTAATTTGGTATATGAATATCAATTTAAGGAAGCACTCGCTGAATATGAACTATGCTTGGATGGTTTATTATATCGTGATATGCGTTATTTAGAAGTACTACTAAATGAGATGCTTTGCACTGCTTCACTCGTGGAGAGCCAAAACAAACTCATTGGAAAGATTTCAAATTTAGCGATCCAATTCGAGCTTAAGGTTGGAATATTTGATCCAATTGAACGCCCTGACCGCTTTAAAACTGACTTTGTTTTTGAAGAATGGGAAAAAGAAGCAACGCTGGTTGGGTTCTTTAAATACTTTACTGCCGAGACTTTTAGCGACAAAGGTACGGAGATTAAGAGATTAATTCCAAAAATCGGGAACCTTGCAGTTTCTATAGATATTAGACCTAACTTTAAAAAAGTAAATGCAAACATTTACATTGATATTGAACAAAGACGCAAATGGCCTCAGCTTCACTACTTTGTCGCTATCGGAGATTTTTCTACGGCTAGAAAACTCATTGAAGCTGGTGCCAACATAAATGCCTTAACTTCAAACAAAGAAAGTATCGTGCTATTGGCATTAAACCACATTAATTCTAGCCCCGATGAGACATATGCCTTTATCCAATATGTATTCGAATGTGGTTTTGATAAAGCACTTTTAAATGAACGTACAGCGAAAAAACAAACCTGTCCTTTAAATTTAGCTATTGAAGAAAACCTACCAAAACTTGCAAAATTGTTATTGGAGAATGGGGCTAATCCTAATATTACTAGCCTTTACGGTATTTCAATGCTTTACCAGAATTTAAGTGTGATTGGCATATTGAATGGTCATAAAGTTGAACAAGCCAATGATAAATATCTTGCTGATTCAATTAGACGCCATTCTAACGGAGGTAGTGATATAGATAGCTACAAAGAAATTCAGAGCCTACCAAACCATGATCCGAGAAAGGTATTATTTGAAGAGGTGAAAAAATTCTCTCTTGGAGACAAAAAAGTTTGCGATGCCTAC
Source organism: Acinetobacter sp. YH12255 (assembly GCF_013417355.1). NCBI lineage: Bacteria > Pseudomonadati > Pseudomonadota > Gammaproteobacteria > Moraxellales > Moraxellaceae > Acinetobacter > Acinetobacter sp. YH12255. Next base: position 25,661 of record NZ_VPEC01000011.1, on the reverse strand, counting down.
GAGATTTTTGAATTGCTTTTACAATATGGTGCCGATCCCAATCAGAATACAGCTCAGCATCCAATTAAAGGCTATACACCCTTCATGTTAGCTGTTGAGAAAGATAATGCTTATGCTGTCGATCTGATGCTAAAGCACGGCGCACAATTGGAACAAAGCTATGTAAAAGCAGATGAAGGACGTCGTATCTTTTTAAATGAAATCGCTGATTTTTCTAATGCTAATCAAGTAAAAGAATTAATTTCTGTATCATAATAATGAAAAGCGTCTATCAGAAAATTCACTGATGATAGACGCCTATCCTGTTATTTATGTAATTAATCTACATTTCAAACGTCCGACATCACTATTAGCAACTCGACTTTGTGGAATCAGCCAGCAACAAGACTCGTCATCTTTAATCGCAATATAATGATGTTTTGCATAGTCCAACAAATTTGGCTCAGTAATTAAACGCTTCTTCCAATTCGGCATATCTAGAGGGATTTTATAGTCAGTAATAATTTCTCCCAGATCTTTTTTCATCAATAAATTAAAAAGCTCTTTTAAATAACTTGAATCACGACTAAATAGAAATTTTAAATCTTCAGTATTCGCTATTAAACATCGCTTAGGTGCAGATACTGCATGTAAAAAAGACCACCAATATTGGTAGAATTTATTATCACCAATAGTTAATAAAGCACGCCTAAAGTCGTTAGAAATATCCTTTTCAGATAGGTATTTTTCTACGACATTTTTTCGCAATATATTTAAATTCTCATAATCAAAATCTTTAAAACACTCTAAGAAAATTTTAATACTTCCACGACAGAATAAAGTGTCCTCCAAATCATGAATTGCCTTTCGATTATTTTCAGACTGAATAATCAATGCAGCCTTTAATTTCTCTTCTTCAACTTGCTTAGTTGCGAATTTTGAAGAAATAGATTTATCCTGCAAATATTGATAAATCTTATCTTGTCCTGGTGCTAACTCTGTCACCAAGTTTAAAGCACTTAAAAAAGAATCATCGTTATCAATTGTTGAATTATTAACAATATTTCGAATAACACGCATCCAATCTGAAAAGGATTCTATTGAGAATTCGAATTCGGAAATTAAATAAGAAGTTTGTGCATAGAACATCACTCGTTGTGGATAGGTAACATGTGTCGAAGTTGCAATGAGCTCAAAAAAATTATTAAAAACAGAGTCACTTTTTAAATCTTTAAGGTTTAAAAACTTCAAATTACTCAATGCAGTATTAATTGCACTAAAATCAATATCAGCGTATTTGTCTAAACTATTTACTAAATATTCAAATGTACTTTTATCAAAAAGAATAGAAATTAAAGCAGATGGATAGGCTGCTAATTTCTGTATATTAAGTAAATCTTTTTTATTTATTAAGTATAGATTAGAAATCAATTGTAAAAAATATTCATCAATGGAATTATCTTTACTACGATAATTCCATAATAAATCTGTCCATTGATTATCTATTTTGAAGGAAAATTTTTGATTAAATTCAGTGTCTTTATTTTCCCAACCCTCATCACTAATTTGTTTTTCTAATAATGCCTTAAAGTTTTCGAATGAGGTAAGAGCCTTTCCACGAGCATTCATGGTAATGTAAAGATCATCCGATAAACCAAAATTATCCAAATCTAGATGATAAAATTGAATCACATTTTGTTCTGTGAGTTTACTCCATCCATTGCGAATATTATAAAACTTAGCATGAATAGCATCTAGCATGTTCAACATAGCAGAAATCGTAGGATCTTGCTTCCATGATAAAAAGAACCAAGGCTTATCAGTGATCAATTCAGATATTTTTTCACTACTCTCTAAGTTACAAAAATCAAAAGTATCCTTAATTAAGGATTCACAAAACTCTCGTGAGCTAATACGAGTTTCGTAACTAAAATTTAACAGTCTGTTTTTCAAATTTATATCAACTTGATCTTTATTTGCAAAATAAAAGTGCAATAAGAACAAGGTTGTTAAACGTTGCTGTCCATCTAAAAGTTGCAAAGCATCATCAATTTGACTGCCATAAACAAAATCTAGCTCAATAAATTTTTCTTCATTTAATGAAGTATGAAGTGCATTTAGAAAACGAGTTCTGACTTTTTCCTGCTCTAAACGCCCTTGGGCATAATCACGTTGAATAATTGGAATTTCAATTTTGCTAGACTGAATAAGATTCCAAAAAGATATTTTTTCTGCGGTTTTTTTATTTAACACTGTATAATTCCTTATGCAAATTATGATTGTTTGAGAGAATTTATTGTTTCTTCAATATCAGTTAAATATTGCTCCCGATCCTTCTCTCCCCAAAAACTCATTTGCTCTACATCAGTGCTATAAAATTTCATAAATACATTTTTTGTGCAGATAGGCACAAATGTACCATTTTTCTCTCTTTCAATAATTTTCCTTCTTTTAATAGGAAATACTGAATTTTTGTAACTTCTATTGGTTGAAGAGTCTAACAAAACCAGATTATCAATAGAGTTAACATCTAAACATTGATCTTGGAATGACTCCATAAATTGAATAAAAAACTCATCAAACTGTGATAAATCACTTTGAACCTCAAGTAGTTTATTTTGAAGTTGAGAATCTAAGTTTAAATTTGAACTATTATCCAAAATTTCTTTTATCCAATCTTTCTTATGCTGATCAGATCTTGGTGGCTGGTCAGCAAGTGCAGTAATATGTTCAACATCCCATTTTTCTTTTTTGTAACGATCAAATGGAAATCTTGTAGTTTCATTTTGATTATTTAATAGAGTTTGTACATTATGAAATAATAAAATATGACGTATTTTCTCAAATCCATATTGCAACTCACTTAAATCATCATCTGGGAAATACTCGAGTATTTTATTATTTACTAACTTAAGAAATTCCATTTTGCTTTTTGAATTTTTTAATTCATAAATTTCATTAATACTATAACCGATAGCAATCAAGTAACCAATTTTATGATATAGTTTTCGATCTTGATACCATTCCTCAAGTGTTTGAAAACATTGCTTAACTTCACCCCAAATGTCTTTGATTTTATCTTTTTTTAATTTTTCTGAAAAGAATCTAAAAGTGAAGAATTCATCATGATGAATCGTCTTTTTAGATATTAAGTTAAAAATTAAGTCTATTCGAGTAGTCAAAACTTTTTTATCAGTTAAAAAATACCAGAACGAATCATTCTGCAAGGCATATTCCATGCGATCCCATTCCGTTGAAATTTCAATCTGTTGCAATCTTATTTTAGCCTTATCTTTATCGTCAAGTTCAATAAAGTTAGTTTTATTTAAAAATAATGCCTTAATCAACTCTGCATTAGTTAATGGAATTTTTCCTACATTTAAACGAGTAAAGACTTCTACAGAATCACTTTCTGTCTCATACCAAATTACTTTTGTGTAATGAATTATTTTTGAACCAAATTCATCTTCATTTAATTCTTCACAGTTTTTTAAATTTTCAGCCCATTTATGAATAGCTTGATAAGCTTTACTAATAAAGAAGAAATCAATATTTTGATCATTGATAATTACATCATTATTAGTAGCATCAACTTCTAAAAAATTTAAAAAATTAGAACTAGACTGACGAGTTTGATATTTTAAAGTGAACTCTTTATGTTTAGATTTTCCTTTCCACATTTCATTGATGTAATGGACTACTAGAAAAATAGTTGTTAATCGCTGTTGTCCATCAATCACCTCATACCAAATTTTTTCCGTATCCAATCCATTAATAGCTACAGATTCAGTATCCATTGGCTTTAGTACTAGTGGTTGAAGGCAGTACCAGGATTTTTCACCTTTGTCATTAATTTTAGGTTCAAATTGGTTTATGTCATTTAGAAAATCTTTAACTTGCTGAGGAGCCCATCTATATCCTCGCTGATAGGCCGGAATAAAAAAGTTCTTATCCAACAATTGTTGAATATTCATTGGTTCAATAAAAAGTGATCTATTCATATTACCCCTAAAATTTTACTAATTAAAAAAGGATTAAAAATTTCATTTAACAGTGAAATCTAATTTCACACATACAATTAATCTTACTTTTTAATATTAGACCTCTTGCGTTAGTCAAAATTTAAACAGCCTAAAGCTACATTTAATAAGGTTTTAGCCAATTCAAAAATTAGGCAAAACGATACTTTCGCAAGAGGTCTATTATAAAATCATTAATTTCTTAAATATCTAAGTCTTTATGCCAATTTGATAAGCCATCTTTTCGAGTATAATTTTCTACCAAAGAAACAAAAAAAGCATCATAGAAACCCGAAAAATAATGGTTTTTAAATGGACTATCTCTTTTTGCCACGAGAAGATGGTCTTTTAATATTTCAAAGATATTTACGTTAGCATCAATTTGACGCCTAATACGCCGCACTTCACTTTTAATTGATGAATTAGCATGTTTCGCATATCTATTTGCTATACCAAAGTCCTTAAAATGATTTAGAGCTCTATCTTTATTTACATCAGTCCAATGAGATGGGCATGAAACATAATATTCAAGATAACCTAGCTCATCAGGATCATCTATAATATATTTAGCTGTTATCCATTGCTCATTAAAAAAAAATGAATGATCTAAATATGGATGAATGGTTTGAGTTTCTTCAGTTTTAGCATATGAAACTTTCTTAGATCCCATATTACAGTCGCGACATGCTGGAACTAAATTTAATGGCAATATACTAAATTGAGGAAACTCTGCTTTAGGCAAAAAATGGTCCAAGTTAGTTGGTGTTCCTACACCACCACAAAAAGGACACTCATCTTTGGCTGCATTCAAAATAGCATTGTATGTTTCTCTCGTTGCTTTTGTTTCTGGCACGAAATAAGAATCATAAATTTTAGTAAACTGATCTTTAAAGCAAACGGTGTGCAGGGGGAATGGCCCCATATCCAAAATCACAGAATAAGGCTCAAACTGATAAATCTTTCCAGTATTCCCATATTCTTGATATGTAGCAGCATCCTCAATTAATTGACTTTTATTTACATTTAAAGAATTTTTAAGACTTTCATTTCTTACAATTCCTTCTGCACATGTATCTATCAGATCGCTGTAATTAATTAAAGGCAGTTCTATTTTTTGCAACTTCAATTACCTCTGTTTCGATCTGCAATCATGACTTTAAGTAGGGATTTTCCTTCGATCCCAATTTGATTATCAAATTCTGTTAATATTTCCTTATATGTTTTTCCCTCATTAACTGATTCCTGTAATAGATTATGGAATCCTGAACTTACCACTTCCAACCCAAAAATTTCGGTAGTCAAATCACTTACACTCTCACCAAAAGTTTCTATTTTTGGCCTAGATGCGTCAATAATTTTCCCACGTCTATACAGCTTCCAAACACAGCGTTGAGGAACTTCTTGAAGTACAACAGGAGAATGTGTGGCGATAATAGCTATAGCATTTCGACTGACTAAAAGATCAGATAAAGCACGTATCAAAGCAGATAGTAACGGTGGATGTAGATGACTTTCTGGTTCATCTAATAATACTAATGAGCGCTCATCTACTTTTTCAACAAGTCTAGTTATGGTCATAAAAACAATTGCATGACCAGAGCTCATTTTTTCTAAAATACTTAAAACATGCTTCTCATATTCAAAGCACATTTCTTGCTTTCTTTTTTCATATTCTTCTTCATTAGTCCTATCACCTAAACGATATTTTTGAACTAATTCCTGATAAGTTACTTGCAAGTTTTCTAGAGACATTTCAGCAAAATTAATATCAGATGATAATTTTTGAATTGATTTTTGCCATCTTATTGCCTTATCGTCTTGTGTAAAGCAATTCATTAAAGATTGAATACACTCTTTTCTTAATTCTCTAAAACCTAATAAGGATTCATTATCGCCCGATTTTTTTAATCCTAAATAAAAATAACACGTTCCTTTTGCAGGATCCGATTGTTCTATTGGTGGTTTAAAAGGATCAAACGCACTAAAAGAAACAGAAATCAATGAGCTAAAATAGTCTCTATCATTGGATGTATAACGATAGTCTTGTGGCTGAATTCTATTGTGTTGAGAATTTTCAGTATTTGTTATCGCTGAGATGATTCCATTTAATAAAGTCGTTTTACCAACTCCATTACGACCAATAATTGCGTGAATATTAGTTGGGGGTTTAGTATCAACCCCTACATCAAAATACAGTTTAATCCCGCCAATCTCTTCGGCTTCGTCCCGAATAAAATAAAACTGAAACGGTGTTGATTCATTATTTCCATCTAAAACACTTCTAAATTTACCTCGAATTGAAGCAATGTATACATCTCTTAACAATGAAGTGCCAAAAACTTTCTCACCTTCAATTATTGGTATTAATTCTGGATGAGCAACTAAATCATTTAATCCATTTAAATAATTTGTTCTAGTCTCTTTAGGCATGGTACTTAACTTTTTATAGTATTCAGTACTATTCCCTAGAGAAAAAAAGTCTTCTGAAAGCTTAGAAAAATGTGTTTCTATTTTTTCAGATGTTGCATTAGCACCACCTTCCTCTTGTCCTTTATAGGCAATTTTAACATCTCCAAGTTCATATCCTTTTCCATTTCCATCAAATACTTTTACTTGGAATAATGTGTAATATAGATAATCATTCCAGTTATCAATCCGTAGATATGCAGTATTTCTACCTTCATTAGGCAACCAAGTAGTCCGATTTAAAACCTGAAAATCCATCTTAATAATGCTCCTTGATATACCCATAAGCCTTTTCAAAAAGCTCTTTATCTTTACCTAAACCAAACTTATTCAACGTAATAATCAAGGCTTTCTGTACTTCTCGTGGACCACTTACCGAAGTCTGCCAGCCGTCAAAACGTGTTACTTTTACAATCTCATCAATCTGTTCAACAATTTGACGAATAATATCTGGTGTTTTTTCAGGTCGAGTTTCAATAAATAGCTTCGTTAATGCTTCTTTGTTATCAAGCTGTGTCACAGGTGCCTCCCCTGTTTCACGCTCAGCTTGAACAGTTTCTTTTGCAGTTTCAAGCAAGCCTTTCAACCAATCAATCGCTTTAATCACCCCTGCTTCATAGTCTTGACGAAGTTTTTCTAAACGCTCACCGAGTTTTACAAAGCGTGGATCATCATGACCACGTAAGCGACCAAGCAAATTGATTTCAAGCTGTCTTGCTTTACGCTCTTGCTCTTTTTCCGTAAGGGTAAAGATTGCATGTTCATCCATGGTCAGTGAGCTAATATCATCACGAATACGGTTCACATCCGTATTTTCATGAATCATCTGAATCACTTGAGGACCAAGTGCTGCCCAGATTAACGAACCTGTACCTGTTGCAGGACGAATGCTTTCATAAATCTGCGCAAGCCATTTAAAATCTTGTCGATACGGATTCAAGAAGTTATCAGGATAAATCGCTGTCCACAGTTTATTCACCACACCAAACGCACGAGCGAAGTTATCTCGTTTTTCATTGTTTGGTAGACATTCTTGGGCCGCCATAATGCCTTCAAAACCCTCAACGGTGCGATCTACACCCGGGAAGAAATCTAAACACTTCTGTAAGGCTGGTTGGAATAGCTCTTTAAAGCTCTCGATTGCCTCAACCACCTTATCAATATCCTCAGGGTCATAAGCGAGCGCCGTGCGTAAGTTTTCAAACACACCAAGATAATCGACAATTAAGCCCATTTCTTTTTTAATGCCATCTTTTTCATAGAGGCGGTTGGTTCGACACATCGCTTGAAGTAGGGTGTGATCTCGTAGTGGTTTATCCAAATACATGCAATAGCAAATCGGTGCATCAAAGCCTGTGAGCAACTTCGCTGTCACGATAATGATCTGTAATGGATTCTCTGAATCTTTATAACCTTCTAAAATATCTTTCTGTGTTTGGCTATCAGCATCAATTTTTTGCCAACGCTCAAAATCATCCTTTTCTACCGGCAACTTAAGCTCTTCTTTCCAACGGCGCCAGTCTTTATTGAGCTTTCCTTGCTTATCACCGTCCGTCACTTCAATTGGCGCACGGTCCACATTCATAATGACTTCAACACTGTCCTTACCGAGTTTTTCTTTCAGTAAGTAATACATTTGCACACAAGCCTCGCGATCATAAACCACCACCATCGCTTTAAGCTTTTTAGGCTTAACATGCGAATTAAAGTGCTCAACAATGTCATCGCTGATTCGTTGCATACGCTTAGGTGCTTTCAGCATAAGCGCCAACTTACCTGCACGGCGTGAAAGCTGTGCTTTTTGTTCATCAGTCAGCTCATTCTCTTGTGCGAGTTTTTCAAACTCAGCATCAATCGTTTCACGGTCTACACGTAGTTCAGCCAAACGAGGTTCAAACTTCACAGGATTGGTTGCAGCGTCACGGATAGACTGTTTATAGCTATATTTATTCATATAGCGACCTTCATCTTCTTCAGCACCGAAGAGCTTAAAGGTATTCTTTTCTAGTCCTGAAATTGGTGTGCCCGTTAAACCAAAGAAAAACGCATTTGGTAAAGCCCAACGCATTTTCTCACCCAGTGAGCCTTCTTGAGTACGGTGTGCTTCATCTACAAGCACAATGATATTACTTCGGTCATTTAAGCCTTTGGCATTGTCTTGCTCAATCTCTACATCTTGGAATTTAAAGATGGTGGTGATGAGAATGCCACGACTGTCCTGTTCAATATGCTGACCAAGCTTTTTACAGCTTTGTACAGGTACTAAGTTCTTAATATCGGCACCACCAAAGGTGTCATTGATCTGACCATCTAAGTCTTTACGGTCTACCACTACCAATACAGTCGGATTCTTCAGCTTTGCATCAGCACGTAGCATTTGCGCTGCATACAGCATGAGTAAAGATTTACCTGAACCTTGAAAGTGCCAAATTAAACCTTTCTTTGGATAGCCTGCTTTTACACGGTCTACAATTTGTGATGCTGCTTCAAACTGTGGATAACGTGGCAAAATCTTAATTTTTGTCGGTGCTAAGTTCTTACCGATTTTCACCGATGAATATAGCGTGAATGATTGCAGTAGCTTTAACAGTGTATTTGGATTGAGTAAGCCTGCTGCACTTCCAAGTACAGATGCCATTCCCGGTAAAATTTCATCTCTCTGTTCGGTTTTATGCCATGGTCCCCAATCTTTTAGGCGTGCATTGATTGCGCCGTAGGCAAAAGTTTTTCCTTCTGAAGCAAAACACAATAAGTTAGGCACAAAAAAAGGAGCAACATTACTCCAATAATTTTTTGTTCCACCACAGAAATCAGCAGCGCCGTCTTCCCAGCTTATTGCAGGACGGGTTGCCGTCTTCATTTCACCTACGACTAGCGGTATACCATTTACGTATAAGACAATATCGAAATACGCTTCCGTGGTTGCAATAAAATGGACTTGTTTAGATACCACATAATGGTTATTTGCAAGATTGTTGTAGTCAATCATGTGAATAGTGACATGCTCACCATTCTCTCCAAAAGGTAATGACTTTTCTGCTTTTAGCCATTCGTAGAAGTTTTCATTTGCTTTGACCAAACCTGTATGTTTGGCATCTAGGAATACCGCACGCAGTTTATAGATGACTTCATCCGCATAGTCTGGATTGGCTTGGATCGCAGGGTTGAGTTTAATCAACGCCTGCTTAAGCCAAGTCCCCACCAACACATCTTGCGGAGATTTAGGAATTGCATCCCCCGATACAAACTCCCACTTCACCCCGTCTAAATTTTGCAGTTTTTGGACAATTGCTTCTTCTGGTCCATTTGCTTCGTTAAAAATCATTCTACCCTCAAGAATATGTCATTAATCTCTATAAGAATCTTTCAATAATAGATTTCTTAATATCTAGTATTTTTTTTAAATTACTTTCGTTCATTCTCATAATTTCATATTGTTTATCCAAAATTTTAATAATTTTTTTTGTTTTAGACTCAGGATATAGAACAATTTTCTGAGAAAGAACATCACTCTCATTTACTGCAGGGAAACTTGTGCCTGTAGCTAGATTAGACAATGAATAACTAAATTGCTTAGATAAAGTAAAGTAAAATATATATTTAGCTAAATATTCCTCTTTAGCAGACAACACACAAAATCCAGTAGAACAAATACTATTCTCCAAGTGAGCATCAACATAAAATGTTGCTCTATGATTTGGCCTTACAGTACTAATAACAATATTATTTTTCTTTAGTATGCGTCGAGCTCGGCTAGAAGCCTCTGAAAATTGGATTTTTTCTTTAATAGTAACTTTACCCGGAAAACTTACATCAGAAATTTCTATATAGTTAAATTTAAAATTTGGATCAGTAGATTGAGATAACTGATTTGAATTTACAGTAACTATTTCTTTTAATCGTAAGGATTTTTTGCAATCTCTATCAATAAAATCTAAACGATCATTTATTGTGTAATAATCAACCATTCGTTGTAAATATTGCTTTGTAGAATGCAATGCAACCTCTGATTTAGTTTCTAGTCGTTCTAAATTCTCTAGTAATAGACTAAGTTCTTTCAGAGTACTTCCCGTAGGTAGTTTTACAGAAAAATCCTTTAAAGCTGAAAATTTTGTCCGTGGGGATAATGAACCTGAAGAATTATCAATAGCCCATTGCCAAAATTTTTGACTATGAATTATAAAAGGTAATAATTTCGGTTCATTTAATGTTTTCTTAGCTTCAAAAACTAGAATATCTCCTGAACATATACCATCAAATTCTGCTATTGCCGCTTTTTTTAAATAGCAGCGTCTTTTTCCAAAAAGAATATGACCTTTTTTAAACACACGGGTAAATGATGGGTTATCTTCAGCAATTAAGCCCCAGCGTTTAATCTTTAACGAGCCTGAATCTAAATGTTCTAATCCAATGTATTTATCATAGCCATCAGCAATCGGGTCTTTGGTCGTCAATTTCACTTCACGACAAATATCGTCAAACTTTACTTCTTGATATTCCATATTCAAACCAGTACTCATACATCTTGCTCCACCGATTGAACATCTAAGCTTTTTAAATCTTTCATCAAATCTGCAACTAAATTTTTTAACTGTTTACGGTTATCTACCCAATCATCCAAAAGCTGATCCATAGATACCGTTTCTTGTTCTTTCTTTAAAGACACATATAAGGGAATAGAAAGGTTATGGTTGTTTTGACGGACTTCATCTAAATCCACCAAACGTGCAATTTCACTTTCTTCAGGCTTAAAGTAAGCATTTACCAACACTTCTAAATCTTTTTCAGAAAGACGGCTATGCGCACGCTCTCGTGTTACATGCTCTACACCGTTAATAAACAGAATCTTATTTTTGCGCTCTTTCGGCTTATTGGTTCCCAGAACCACAATACAAGACTCCATTGGCGAGTTATAGAACAGGTTCGGGCCTAAACCGATGACGGCATCAATAATGTCTGATTCAATCACTTGCTTACGAATTTCAAACTCTGAATCACGGAACAATACGCCGTGTGGCCATAACATCGCACCACGACCTGTATCTGGCTTTAAACTCTTAATGATGTGCGTATAGAAGCCATAATCAGCACAACCTTGTGGCGGTACACCATACATATTGCGATGAAAAGGATCTGCTGAGAACTTTTTACGATCCCATTTCTTAATCGAGTACGGCGGATTCGCTAAAATCACATCAAACTGTTTGAGCTGATCGTTTTCAATAAATTTAGGATCACCTAAAGTATCACCACGGCGTATATCAAACTCTTCAATGTCATGTAAGAACATATTCATACGAGCAATCGCAGAGGTAAGTAAATTCACCTCTTGACCATAGAGCTTTACGCTACGCCATTCTTCACCTTTCTCACGAAGGTCCATCACAGCATTGAGCAACATCCCACCTGTACCACAGGTCGGATCGTAAGCGGTTTCACCTGGCTTTAATTCCATGATACGTGTCATGAAATGCACTACAGTACGGTTGGTATAGAATTCCGCCGCCGTATGACCTGAGTCATCTGCAAATTTCTTAATCAAGTATTCATAAGCCTGACCAAGATCGTCTTGCTTAACCTTGTGTAAACCCAAATCAATCTTACTGAAGTGCCCAATCAGGTCTTTGAGTAAATGGTCTGGCAGACGTTCTTTATTGGTCCACTGTGCATCACCAAACACACCCGCTAAACGCTCATTTTTAGCTTCAATCGTGCGTAGCGCCGTTTGAATGGCTTTACCAATATCTTGTGATGTCTCCTTGATGGTTTTCCAACTTGCTTCATCAGGAATTTGAAAGCGATGGAAATACTCAGCATCAAAGAGGTCATCTGTACCCATTTCTACACGTGCATCAGCAAGTTCATCATCATACACATCAGACAAACGCTTAAAGAACAAAAGTGGAAAGACATACTGTTTATAGTCAGAAGCATCAATTTGCCCACGCAGGAACTCAGCAGCACCCCAAAGTAGGTCTTCTAATTTTGCATTTTCATTCGCCATTTGACTTAACCTACATCCTTAATCTTAAAACCTTGGGCTTTTAACAACGTTTCTAACTCTAGCTCAGCTTTTTCTAAATCTGCCATTTTAGTAGTGAAGTCACTTAAAGCCTGCTCTAGTGTCATGGTCTCTTGCTCTAAAGGCTTTTGAACATAACGTGCAATATTTAAGTTAAATTCATTCTCTTCAATTTCAGCAAATGGCACCCAACGTGACTGACCAATGATCTCCTGCCCTTCGTTTTTTGCTTTGATGTAAAGATCATAAATCTCATCAGATTGATCATTGCTCAATGTGTTTTGCGCACGGCCTTTGGTAAAAATCTCTTCAGCATTGATGAACAACACAGGTTTATTTACTAATGTTCCATCTTTTTGCTGAACTGGTTTTCTATCTTTTCGTAATACCAAAATACAAGCTGCAATCCCTGTTCCATAGAATAGGTTTTGCGCAACACCAATCACTGCTTCAAGTTGATTTGACAATAAAAGCTGTTTACGAATTTCAAGCTCTGAACCACCTCGGAATAATACGCCGTGGGGCAATACCACCGCCATGCGACCATCCTCTTTGACTGAAGCCAACATATGTTGAATCCAAGCAAAATCGCCGTTGGTTTTTGGTGCTAAGAACGTCTTACGTACCAATTTGGTTTTTTCAGGGTCTTCACTGCTTACATCAGGCTCTTCTACCATATAGACATTGCGTGCATATGGGTCTGAAGACCATTTGTTATAACCCCATTCTTTTAAACTAAATGGAGGATTGGCAATCACACAGTCAAATTGCTCAAGCTGATCGTTTTGCAAGAATTTAGGCTCAAGTAGCGTATCACCACGTACAATTTGGAAGTCTTCTTGTCCATGTAAGAACAAGTTCATACGTGCGATAGCTTCAGTTGTCAGGTTCTTCTCTTGGCCTTTTAATGTCAAAGAACGTGGATCACCACCATTCTCTGCAACGTGATGGATGGTTTCCAATAACATACCGCCAGTACCGCAAGCTGGGTCGTATATACTCTCACCCGGTTTTGGATCGAGAATATTTACCAACAAGCGCACAATAGAGCGTGGCGTATAGAATTCCCCTGCTTTTTTATTGGCTTTATCGGCAAAGCGTTTAATCAGGTATTCGTACGCACGACCCATATCATCATTACGTACCTTACTCACACCAAGATGATATTTATTGAAATGACCTAACAAAGTAATTAATAGCTCGTCAGATAGACGATCTTTATTCGTCCAACTCGCATCACCGAAAATGCCATATAAGTTTTCATTGGCCTGTTCAATTTTATTAAAAGCCTCTTTTAAATGCTGACCTACATCTTGTGTATGAGCGATGACATCATCCCAATGACAGCCTTCAGGAATATCAATACGGTGAAACATGGGGCCACGAGCAAGCTCTTCATCGCCTATTTCTTTAATCGCATCTTCTAATTCTTCATCGTAAACATCACAAATACGCTTGAAGAACAGAATTGGAAAAATATAGGTCTTATAGTCTGACGCATCAATCGGACCAGTAATAATATGTGCTGCTTCCCACAAATGGGTTTCTAAGTCTTTTAAATCAAGAAGAGTCATAGGTTTACTACAGTTAATTTATATGAATATGGCTAGGTTACTTTTGTAAAGACAAGATGAATTTCTGAATCATCTCTCTTTCGGACTCTGGTAACGCTTGAATGGATTTAGCAATTGGGTCAGTGCCTAGATCTGAATATTGATCGGTACGCCCAAGCAAGTAATCACTTGAGACATTCAGTACTACCACCAATTTATAAAAGTTTTCTAAAGACGGCTTTCGAGAGCCTGCTTCAATATGTGAAATTGAGGTCGATGGAATCCCAGTTTTTTCAGAAATATCCTGCTGTGTCATTTTTCTTTGGGTTCTTATTTCTTTGAGCCGTGTACAAAACAGCTCAGAATCCATCTCAATCAACATAAAACACCATAAATCGACAATAATAACTTGACTATATCGACAAGTTTTCATATATATATTGTCAGTATTTTATTGTCTATTTCGACAAAAAGACATCTTTAAAAAGAAATTTAAGGAGGAAATTTATATGAATAATATTGTATGTGCATGAGTACAAGATCTCGACAATCCTGTACTCATGCTTTTTCATCTCAAAACACTGAAATGAAAGAATGTAAAATTTCGACGTTTTACATTTGCATTCTTTCATAACAGACCATTGAAGTAAATTCACTTTAGGAGTCTATTATGAGCAACTCTCCAAGCCACCTTCCTGTTTCTATCCATCCTTCAGTTAGAAACCTCAACGTCCGTAAAATTTCGAAAATTATTGCATCTAAAATTATTGAAAAAACCGAATTAAATTTGCATTATAACTCATCATTTTGCAGACAGCTCAATGTTGCTACAGACCTGAACACATATGAAGCTTTAGCTTATTACGTTGATAATCGGTATTTTGAAAAGCATGGTTTTAGTCAATTTGAGCTAATTAATGTAAGTAGCATTTACGATGAGTTGTTGAATGATTTTCAAAACATTTTTCGGTATTAAAAAGTTATCTAATTATCTAAATCCAGACTATCACATTGAATTATAATGTTTTTAAGATAGATGAACTTTATTTAAGATATCTAAATCATCTAAATTAGATGATTTAGATAATTAGAAAAACAACTTATCTAAATCACTTTAACTATATTTCAATAAGTTACCTGGATTTAGATTAATTAGATAAATTTTCTACAAGTTCAGGATGTAAAACTACATAGTCCCTATTATTTAGTGTTTCGATTCGAATATGATAGGTTTCAATTAAATATTGCAAAGCAGCATCTCGTAGCTTAGCTGACTTAAATTTTGCATGCTTTTGATTGATACTCGATTTTAAAACCTTTTTATTACCTTTCCGATACTGAGCTTTTAGCCACTCTAGCAAAATTTCACTGTCAGATTTACTATCTTTACCATAATAATCAATCCACTGTTCTAAAGAATACCTACAGATAGCTATAGCACCTTTCATCGTTTCAGATGTAATCACACTCTCTTGCTTAAAAAATGCGAAAATTGCAGCGACTCTTAAAACATACTGAACAGTGCGCCGTGCATACGAGTGTATGAAAGCATATCGTCCATTATTCTCGACTTCACGCAATACAAAGTTTTCATATTCAATGTGCAGATCATCTGCCTCTTCAGTTTTCAAAATAACCGCATGAGCATTTTCACAGTCTAAAGCTTTTGGAACATCCGATAAGATTTGCTCACATAAATTCCAATATGCTTTCAAATCTGGATCTTGATCTGGCCTTATCAATCGATCCTGTTTTGTGATTTGGACATTCTCCAAAGGTTCGGCAAAAACAATTAATGCGCGTGCTAAAAAACCTTGCTCTCGTAATAGCTCATTTTGCAAAGCTGGGTATGCAATCACATCTTGCACACCAATATTGATTGAAAAACGAATACCATCTACATATTCAATATTACTGCCTTTTAAAACATTACTAATAGATTCACCATCAAGCAAATTATTAATCACACTAAGTGCTTCACCTACCGTATCACTTTTCATGGTATATCCAGAAAATAGATATGCCCCTTCGCCAGTTGTCCATGTAAAACTTTTTTGATCGCTTTTTTTTACTAGTGAAATCAATCCTTGTATTGTAAGTTTTTTAAATCTAGCCAAAGGAATTTTTGGCTCAATTAATTCACCTTTTGATCTAACCCATTCATCGTACTCTTTCTCATATAATGACATACTGCTTTTTTCTATGGTTTTAGAAACATAACAGGCGTCATTAATACAATTATCTTTGCCTGCACCACTTGGAAAGATCGTAATGGTAAAAAGGCTACAAGGTTGACCCTTAACCATTTTATCACTAGGAGCATTGATATGTCTTTGCGACAAAAAAGCCATTTCTCCTAAGTAAGTTTGTCCTGCAACTGAGATTGGGACTTTATGAATATATGCTGTTTTTTTAATTGCATTTGCGATTAATGCCGGAAAAGCCCAAAGCGGATAATTTTGCGGTGAATTGTGATTAACTGAACTTAAAGATGCTAAGGCAGGCCAAGAGTTTGATGACTGGACTTTTGACTCACTTTCACCATCTTCATGTTTAAGTGAATCAATATATGAAGCATGAATAGAATCAATCCGTTCTTGTACATCTGCATACGATAGCCTAGATAAATTTTCTCGGCTGAACTTTATGTGAGGTTGAGGGTCTTCGTCATAATTAGCTGTCATGATTAAAACAGATTCAGGTAGCAGGCTTTCTACTTCTTGCAACCCAAATATAAGATCTGGCAAGTAGATTACATAGGATTTTGTAAAACAAATTTTAAAAAAAACATCCAATTCATTCGTCAAAACCACTCGTGATAATTTCGTTTTATTCAGCAACCGATTGACTAATAAACCATCACCAATTTGAAGTGCTACTTTCCGCCGTTCTATGACTTTATGGGGTTCACAAGATATATCATATTCATACCCCATCCCAACAATCAAATAACCAGTCACAAAATTCAGATTAGAATTATTCACAAGTTTAAAAACATTGCAGCCACCGCAATCCAAATCAGGATAGTGTGGATGTATGTAACTCTCGATTGAAATTTGATCGTCTCTTATAAAGTTTAAAGAAAACTCTTCAAATGTAGATGAAGAAGTGACTTGCCCAGTTAAAGGATGTGTACTTAATATAGGGTGTTCTTCATCTAATTTTATTTTCAACATCTTAATTCTTACCATATTCAAAAATTCAAGCAAATCTCTTCCTATCTACTTGATGGATTCAAGTAGATGCTGATGTACTGCACTAGAAAAATTTAAGTTAAATAACTGATTTAATTTTGAGTTGAACCCAGAAAAAATACTGGGTTCATAAAAGAATTACTTAATTTCACCAGCAAACTTTAGAATCTCATTACGATTCCAACGAAGTAAACGACCATGCCTTTTGGGCGTAATGGGACCATTTTCATATACAGCCCAACGACGAAGTGTTTGTGGTTGCATGCCTAGCAGTTTTGCAGCCTCTGCTGTTGTAATTAATAAACTTTCTTGCTTCATCATGAAGCGTCCTATAGCAATTGAATTAAGTAATTTTTAGTTGATTAGTACTTGTTTGAGTAGGTTCTTATAATTACTATATTTTCTTACCCCCCAAAAAATTATACTTTTTGATTATCAGTGGAACATTTTATGTCAGGGCGTCCAAAAACTGGATTTGTTACAAAATTGAAAACTATTATTTGGTATGAACAGGTTGCAGAACGTGTTCTTAAAGAAAATATTCAAAATAATGTTCGTCCACATCAAACGGAGTTAGACTCACGCTCAGCAAGTAAAAATAAACTAGATAAATTTTTTAATGAAAATGGTAGTAAAATTTGGACAAAATTTTCCACTGGACAAGTATCTCCAGTAACAAAATTAAAAATTGTAGAAAATAAACTTCCTAACACTATAATTTATTTTATCCATCCCATTTGGGAAATATTGAGTAAAACTTACGTTACTGAAGAAGATTTATATAATTTTTATAAAAATCTAAATAGTTTCACTCAAAAAACTATACAAACAAAAAATATTAAAGATGTTGTAATCAACTTTGATGCTAATTTTGCGAAGGAATTTGACTGTGTTTTAGATCTGTATAGTTTTTTGCTATTTAAGACTTATCAAAGTAAATTCAAGCTTCATATTCAGAATCTTGAATATAGTTACCTAGCTTTAATGGAATACAGCTTATTAATTATAAATTTAATTGGTTGCTCGGGATACTACTTAATCAAGCTATTACAATTGCATTTTCAGTTAGAACCCAATTCACGTTTGATCGAAATGGGAGCTGATATAGACTTTCATCTAAAACAAATTAATCAATATCATATACTTAAAATTGCCCATGACAACAATCCTCAACGATATACTGTACTAAAAAACCACTTTGATGATTTCAAAAATGATTTCCATAAATATCAATTAAAGTTAACATCTATTGAAAACCTCTATACAAAGAATAGTGAGGAACTTTGAATTCACACGTTACCAATCAAAATTAGTAAAGTTAAAGTTACACTAAGCTTACTCAACTGCAAAACATTGTCATTAATTACCCATGCTGATTGATAGATGCTAGATTAGAAGACAGGTTTAAGTTGATTTATTTTGCTTACCATGTGCTTACTAAAATCCAAAAACAAAAAAACCACTTACGATTAGTACACGTAAGTGGTTGTTTTATATGGTGGGCCCAGACAGACTTGAACTGTCGACCAACGGATTATGAGTCCGCTGCTCTAACCAACTGAGCTATAGGCCCTACATGCTGAAAACTTTATTTATCAATAAGTTCAAGCGTCATGAATACTAGCTAAGATTTTTTTGAAAGACAAGTACTTTTATAACCACTTGAACACTTAGGCAGCAATCATCATGACTTGATTCGAAAGAAATTCTAGTTCTTTAAGACTTCAGTCTAAAGACATGCAGAAAAATGGGGTATATACAGATCAAT
Source organism: Acinetobacter sp. YH12255 (assembly GCF_013417355.1). Taxonomy (NCBI): domain Bacteria; kingdom Pseudomonadati; phylum Pseudomonadota; class Gammaproteobacteria; order Moraxellales; family Moraxellaceae; genus Acinetobacter; species Acinetobacter sp. YH12255. Next base: position 6,660 of record NZ_VPEC01000011.1, on the reverse strand, counting down.
TTAAGGCAGCCTAGCCTGAAATATTGACGTCAACCTCATAGAATAAGACATACATTTGATAGATTTGACGTCTCAGTATATTTATAAAGTATCAAAAAATATTTGATAAAACATTAAAAATGATGGAAAAGGATATGAGCTGCACAATAAAGAAAAACTAGAATTGAGACTTCATTTCCTTTTCTTTACGCAAATCCTGCTTAATTTCGATGAAAGACCATACAATTATAAGCACTAAAATCAATAAAGAGACTACAAAGGCTGTAATGTATGTCATAGTTTTCAATCTCAGAGTAGAAAGAACAACAAAATAGAAAGGATTAATACCCCTTCTCTTCTTCGACAAAAGTCTAATAACTAAATCTTGCTCTGGATAGTCATTTTTTCACCATTTTAAGACTTTTTTTATATCTAATAATACTTTTTTAATATCAAAATTTTTTATTTATACATTTTAGCTCTTAATATTTCAGTTTAAAAAGATCAAGAAATTATAGATTTCTACATTATTTACACGTTTTATTTGCCAGCCTATTGACTGAATGGCCGAACAAGAAGAAATTATGCAATTCTCCACATATGGCTTTTACTTAATCTGTGCTTATGCTAAATAAATTCATTGGCGAATCTGCATTTAAACTTGCGGGTTGGCAATATCATGTCGAACCAGATGTACTCGAAGACAAACAGGTCATTATTGGCTTTGAACATACTTCAATGATGGATGCGGTGCTGTCGATTGCCCTCTTCCAGATTTATGATCTTAAAGTTCATACCTTGATCAAAAAAGAACTATTTAAAGGACCTTTCAAACCGCTATTAAAAGCTGTCGGCGGTATTCCGGTTGACCGCAAGGCCAATAAAGATATCGTGACCCAGATGGTGGAGCATTTTCAGAATAATGAAAAGTTTAATCTGGTGATTGCACCAGAAGCGACACGTGCCAAGCAAGGTGAAGCACGTAAACCGATCCGTACCGGCTTCTGGCATATTGCCAAAGCTGCCAATGTGCCGATTGTGTTGCTATATGCCAATTCCAGAACCAAACAAGGTGGCATTTTAGGCAAAATCTATCCAACAGATCTGGCTCAAGATCTGGCCTTAATCAAACAGCTCTATAAAGATAAAGTGGATCTGGATATTGTCATTCCGGAATAAGCTCAGTAACAGTGCTCGACATGAACAGATCCTTTGCTGTTCATGTCCTCCTAAAGCATTTGTATAAATTTGAAAAATAAAATCAAAAACTGCACTATAGCATTCCCCTTTTCTATCAATTTAATACAATTTTTTTGTTTTATCCTGAAATCTCAAATCCAGACACTTTTTTTTAAAAAAAAGCTTATGGTAGAATTTCGGCATTCTGATAGGCATACAGCCAATCTACAAGGAGCAAAGTTCGCATGGCGGGTCATTCCAAGTGGGCCAATATTAAGCATCGTAAAGCAAAACAAGATGCGAGTCGTGGTAAGCTTTTTACCAAATATATTCGTGAATTAACCACTGCGGCAAAACTCGGTGGTCCAGATGCAGGTAGCAACCCTCGTCTGCGTGCGGTGGTTGAAAAAGCATTATCTGTAAATATGACACGTGATGTGATCAACCGTGCCATTCAACGTGGTGCGGGTGGCGAAGATAACGACGACCTGAAAGAAGTGACCTATGAAGGTTATGGTGTAGGGGGTGTTGCTGTTCTGGTAGAGACCATGACAGACAACCTGAATCGTACTGTTCCTGATGTTCGCCATTGCTTCTCAAAAACCAATGGTAACTTAGGTACTGCCGGTTCAGTGGCTTATCTGTTTACCAAACGTGGCGAGATCACTTTTGAAGATGTTTCTTTAGAAGATCAAATCATGGAAGTAGCTTTGGAAGCAGGCGCGGAAGATATTGAAATTGCTGAAGATGAAATTCTGGTAATTACCACGCCTGAAAGCTTTGGTGATGTACAGGATGCGCTCACTGCAGCAGGTCTTAAGTCTGACAATGCTGAAGTGGTGATGAGCCCTTCAACCAAAGCTGAAATTACAGATGTTGATCAAGCCAAAATGATTCTGAAAATGATCGATATGTTTGAAGATTTAGATGATGTTCAAAACGTATATACCAACGTAGAGTTTACCGATGAAGTGATGGCGCAATTAGACGCTTAAGCTTGATCAAAACTAAAAACGCACCCTTGGGTGCGTTTTTTATAGTTGTCTACTACTCTCGCCTAGGATCAAACTTTATTGAGTAATCCGCTACAGTTAAAGACATTATATTCTTTAATGACAAAGCTCGAATGCAGTGCAACCACATGCTCAATTTTCCCGATACGCTTGAGTAAAATTTCACTATAATTTTCCATATCTCGCGCCACTACTTCGACAATAAAATCCGCAGACTGGCCGGTGACCAAAAAGGCATTAATCACTTCGGGAATACTTTCCAGTTCTTCCAGAAATTTAGCAAAAGTATCACTATCATGTTTACTTAGCGACACCTGTAACAGTACATGCAGCGTGAAACCTAATTTCTGATAATTAATTTCACGCTTTAAGCCACTGATAATATTTTGATCGATCAAGTGTTTGATCCGGCGATGGACTGAACTCACAGATAAATTTACCCGCTCTGACAGTTCATTCAGATTGACATCCTCATGGGTCAATATTTCTAGAATATGTTTATCGAAACGATCCAGTTCCATTTTTATACTCTTTCTTAATAATCAATAAAAATAGCAAAATATTGCACTCTCCCTGTTATACAATATTTATTTATTTTTCACAAAGTTTTCATATTCTGAAAATATTTTCCAAATCTTCTGCCATTTTATAAAGTAACTTTCAATCCTGAACCAGATAACCGTTAATCATATAATTCTAAAAAATGACCAATGTTAATTTCTATTAATTATTTATTTTTTAATAGTTTAAGTTTAATTAGTCCAGTAAAATATAAGCCAGATCTTCAAGTACCCGCACAGTTCAGCCACTTATCTTTTACAAGTGTATAGAAATAGATTAAAACAAAGCCGCACTAAAAATAAAAATAGCATTTTTCAAAAATATTAAATAAGGAATGCTCATGGCTTCTAAAATTTTAAGTTTGATTAAAACCAAGGTGAGTCCTGTCTTAACGGCTGAAACACAAACTAAAAGCCTGTTAGGTGGCTTATTCGCTGGAACAGCCTCAGGTACGCTTAGCAATCTCATTGGCAGTCTAAACGGCTCTAATTCACAACCTTCCGTGAGCTCATTATTAAACAGCCTTCTCTCTGGACATAGTCTGAACAGCGCAAATATGAGCAATTTATTAATTCAGTTGTCTGGTTCAAATGCTTCGAAGTTAGATATTCAGAGTCTGATCAGCAGCTTAACCCAATCCAATGGAGGCAGTTTTAATATTGGCCAGATCACCAACTTGTTGAATGGCCTAATGGCGAACAATAGCAGCAATCTGGATATTGGTGCTCTTTCCAAACTCGTCGGCGGTCTCATCGGCGGTAATGGCGAGATTGATATTGCACAAATCGCTCAGCTGGTCAGCGGCCTGATCGGCGGTTCTGGTGGTTTAGGTAATATTGACATTGCTGCGATTGCAGATCTGGTCAGTAACCTCATCGGCGGTAATGGCGAGATTGATATTGCACAAATTGCCCAACTGGTGAGTGGTCTCATCGGTGGTTCAAGCAACATCGACATTGCTGCAATTGCAGATCTGATCGGCGGTTTAATCGGCGGCAATACAGGCAATGATTTTGATATCGGTGCTATCACAGATTTAATTAGCGGTTTTGTCGGTGAGAATGCAGCGGGGGATTTTGATCTCGATGGCTTTACCGATTTACTCAGCGGCCTGATCGCGAATGGCTCAAATGGCATAGATTTAGGAGGATTATTGGGTAATCTCAATCTAGATAGTGATCTGGATCTGGGTACTCTGATCGAAGGAATTTCCTCTGCTTCAAACGGGTTTGATCTAGGTAGCAGTGCCGGAGGCATTGGGCAATTGATTGATAATAGCTCTTCGATTGAATTACCTGATCTAGGTGATCTGGTCCAAGATGTGGGTGCCACAGATTCCAATATTGACTTGTCTGCTATTCTGCCTGACACTCAAGATACGATTCAGAATATTGGCAGTGGTGGTGGTTCATCCAGCTTTGATTTTGGTTCACTTCTCAATAATTTTACTAAAAATATTGATATCGACCAGACTAATCCTTGGGGTTAGTCATCATCTCATTAAAAACGCGCTTAATGCGCGTTTTTAATTTTAGGATTTGCCTTGAAGCTTATACACCACGCCAGTCTACCCGTGCATTACGCTCGGTTCGGTAAATACGACAAATATATTCACCCAAAGGCAACGCATTTAAATGTTGCTGATAATCACGATATTCTTCGGACAAGGTTTCAAAATTTTCTTTTTCCCACGGCGTCCCCGGAATCGCCAATAATGGAGCAAGCATAGAGCAGACAGCAATATCCGCCAGACCTAAACGATTTCCGACAAAATAATATCCACCTTGACTAACCAGCATCTGATTGAGTTGCTGTACAGTGACATCAATATGCTGTTTGGATTCCGCCACAGTTTCCTCATTCAATGCATAACCTTTGGCGACCATCGCTTTTAATAAAGGTTTAGAAAATTTTTCAAACTGGCGCAAATAGCCCTGCTCACCAATTAAAATATCGAGAGATTCATGATCGTAAGTCAGCGCTTGAGATAACATCCAGCGGCGGACATGACGACCCAGCTCCAGAGTAATTTCATTAATTTCTAAGGCTTTATTTCGAAAATGTCCTTCAGCATACAATAAACGATGTTCTGGATAAGTATCATCCAGATAAAGCGCAATCTGGGTTGAATCTGCAATCCATTTGTCCTGATCGCGCAAAATAGGCAGACGATTCTGTCCTGTTTTCAGTCGGGCAAAAGCCCGATGTACGCCGGGAATCAGGTTGTGAGCAACATAGTACAGCTCTTTATGGTCCAGCATCCAACGTGCTTTTTCGCAAAAGTGAGATAAAGGAAACTGGTATAAAGTTCGCATGCATGCTCCATGTTTATCGTTATTGGATCAGGGCGTATAGGCCGCTGTTTTATTCAGATACTTTAGTCACTCACTTTTAGAAAAACAATGTGATTTTTATCCAAAAGTACAATACTGGCTGATTATTCCTCTATATTCGGCGGACTCACAACAAATCCGGGAAAGCTCAGCGGAGCTTTTAAGTTATAAGAAGCATTTGATTGCAATAAACCACAAGTGCATGACCTGACTTTAGCCGTGCTTTCATGTAAAATCGGGGGCAATTTTTATATAACGCTTTTGTGAGTTATTTCATGGGTTTTAATTGCGGTATTGTCGGCTTGCCGAACGTTGGCAAATCTACACTTTTCAATGCTTTAACCAAAGCTGCTATTGCTGCAGAAAACTTCCCGTTCTGTACCATTGAACCAAATACCGGCATCGTGCCTGTTCCTGACCCACGTTTAGACAAATTGACAGCAATTGTTAAACCGCAGCGCGTGATTCCAACGTCTATGGAATTTGTGGACATCGCAGGTCTGGTCGCTGGTGCTTCTAAAGGTGAAGGCTTAGGTAACCAGTTCCTGGCCAACATCCGCGAAACTGATGCAATCGCTCACGTGGTACGTTGTTTTGAAGATGAAAACGTCATTCATGTGAATGGTCGTATTGATCCACTGGATGATATCGCCACGATTAATACAGAACTCGCGCTTGCAGATCTCGACGCGGTGGCGAAAGCGATTACCCGTTTGACTAAATCTGCCAAAGGTGGTGACAAAGAAGCAATTGCTACTAAAGCAGTATTAGAAAAAATCCAGCCTTTACTCGATGAAGGCAAACCGGCTCGCGCAGCGGATCTGGATGATGACGAACGTAAACTGGTACGTAGCTTTGGCTTAATGACGCTTAAACCAACCATGTATATTGCCAACGTTGCTGAAGACGGTTTTGAAAATAACCCGCATTTGGATGCAGTGAGAAAATTGGCTGCTGAAGAAAATGCAATTGTCGTACCTCTTTGCAACCAGATTGAAGCGGAAATTTCATTGCTTGAAGATGAAGACCGTGCTGAATTCCTGGAAGCGATGGGCATGGAAGAACCTGGTTTAAACGTGGTGATTCGTGCAGGTTATTCACTACTTGGCTTACAAACTTACTTCACCGCAGGTGTACAGGAAGTTCGTGCCTGGACTGTGAAAGTTGGTGCAACTGCACCGCAAGCCGCTGGTGTAATTCATACCGACTTTGAAAAAGGCTTTATCCGCGCAGAATGTATTGCTTATGATGATTTCGTGCAGTACAACGGCGAAGCGGGTGCAAAAGAAGCCGGTAAATGGCGTCTAGAAGGTAAAACCTATATCGTTCAGGATGGCGACGTTTTACATTTCCGTTTTAACGTCTAAGTATTTGCTGTGTGAAAAAGCCCCTTCTGGGGCTTTTTTATTACCTAGGAACTCTGTACACGACAAATTTCACAGAACCCTTATCCTATCAGGATTCTGCTTTCTTAAAATTGCCAAAATTTCCTTAAACTCTTCTTTTTTCCCAAAACCAATTAAACGCTGAATCGCCATTTGAACATAGTCTAAACCATAGCGAAATAAACTCATTGAGAGTCGTCCATGCTTCTT